>JBEVXV010000351.1:0-9026 GCA_040505915.1 Sedimenticola sp.
TATATTTATCCGAGACCTAATCTATAGTGTCCGGTTATTTTGTAATCGAAAAGCATATCATTCATGTTTGGCTTGGTGCCAATATTGTGGGAACTCTTCAGCTAACTCTGTTTTTGGGTTGTTTTTACCAGGAGTCGGAGTCGATTGCGCCAAGATGGGTGGAAAATGCACCTTTTTACGGCGCAATCGACTCCGGGTGCATAATCTTTAATTTGATTGCTGGCTGGAAGCTCGTTCCCAACGCCGTAACCGTGCAAATGAAGGGGGGCTGTTTTCTTAGCGGCTTAGGCCGTGACATCAATACCCTGAGTAGGGTACTTTATTTCTTCCTTCGGTTGCTCCCTATCTTCCCGTCGTCGCTTGAGGGTGCGCCGTTCGTGATGGTCGCGGGTGTCGATGGGTACATTTTGTTGCTGTTTGCGCCGGTGTTTGTGGCGTCGCTGCTTCTCATAACGGGTATCGTGCTCACGCAGTTCTGAGAGAGGGGCTGGGTGTGTGGTCTCCTCCAGTTCTGTTACTGGTCGGGTCTCTGCATCCCGTGTCTCTGCAGGGCGATTCAGTTTTACCAGTTTTGCATCTTCGTTGGTGTGTGAAATCCGCACTCTTCACCGCCATAAAAAGCTTTGACCTAGTGGGATTATAGGTGCAGGAAGGGGGTTTATGAAGTAATGCGTTCGGTTTGTCTGATGTGGGAAGCTGAACCTAGCCAACATTACTGCCCCTAATTTTGTCTATCTGACTCTCCTTGGTTCAGCTCTTCAAGCAGCCAATCAATAAAATCCCGCATGGTGGAGGTGAGCTGCCGCCCTTTCTGGTGAACCAGGTAGAAGTCTCTGTGTGAATCCAGTGAGACCTCCAGTGGGATCACCAGTTGACCGTAGCGTACTTCCCGCTCTACCAATATATGGTCGGCAAGGGCAATGCCCACGCCCTCAATGGCGGCATTGATCGCCAGAGAGCTGCTGGAGAACGTCAGCCCCTTTTTTATGGTGGGGTGGTAGATACCCGCGCTGTTGAGCAGTTGATCCCACTCATTGGAGCGGTTGGTGACATGCAGTAGTGTGTGGTGGAGTAGGTCTTTTGGTTGTTTTAGCGGTTTGCCGTTTTCGATTAGTTTGGGACTGCACACCGGCAGCAGAGTGACCGCCTTGAGGTGACGGGACTCGACGCCAAGCCAATCATTATTGCCAAAATAGATCGCCATGTCGGTATCTGAGTGGTTGAAGTCGGTGAGGCCAGTGGCCGCGCTGAGACGTAGCTCTACATCCGGATGGCGCTCTTGGAACTCCCTGATTCTGGGTACCAGCCAACGGGTGAGAAACGCGGGCACCACACTGAGGTTGATGGCGCTGATATTGGGTGTGGTGAGTAGACGGCGGGTCGCCAGGTCAATCTCATCCAGGGCGTGTTCGATGGCGATTAGGTAGTTCTCTCCGGGGGAGGTGAGGAGCATTTGTCGTTTTTCACGACGAAACAGTTTTGTGTTGAGAAATTGTTCGAGAGATTTGATCTGGTGGCTGACTGCGGAGGGTGTAACGTGAAGCTCTTCCGCTGCCTGGTTAAAGCTGCCAAGGCGGGCGGCGGCCTCAAAGCTGCGAAGGGCGTTGAGTGGGGGTAGGTGTCTCACTTTAATTTCTCAATAGATGAAAATAATTCAACTATATCATGAAAAAGTATCGTTTGTGTGTTTGCTCATTGATCACTAATATTCCCCCCATAGCCAGTTACTGGGTGATGTTAAAGTCTAATTAGTCTTTGATCCCAGGCTATATTGTCGTGATCCATCCGGATAGAGAGTCCGGTTATAGATGGGTGGTGAACATCGGTAGTTATTTTTTTTATGAAGGGGTTTGTGATGAATCAGATTAATGATTCCGGTTTGCAGGTCAAAGCCAACGGCGAAGTCGATCTCGATTTCTATCTTGCAGAGGCCCGCAGTCTCCGAAGCCAAAAAGTTGTTCAGTTGCTGGTCGTTCTTTTCAAGCGACTGAAAAGGTGTCTCAGTTTTGATGGTCATCTGCCCATGAATACCCGGCACAGTCACTGATTGACTGTAATTTAAGTGTGTGTCAGTAATTATCCTCCTCTTGTAATCCTCTTCCAGTAGGGTTCAGACAGACAGGGAAGTCTGTCCTCTTTTTTATTAGATTCACTGCAGTTACCCCCCCCCTGTCGTTATGCCTTATCTCAGTCAGAGATAGCACTGTCATCTGAACCTCGAAACTTGAATTCTAATAACCTCCTTACAATGCAGGTGAGTTTCAAGGATCAGAAGAGGTAAAGGGATATGAGTCTACCCAGATACCAAGTGGTAACCAGCTATCCACTATCAAAAATTTAACCCCCTTTCGCTTTCCACTTATATCGCTCCTCTGATGCGTCAGATCCACTAACATACTAAATATAATAGTTAAAATAACTCTGGCCCGTCTATTGCTCTAACCCCTCTCCAAAGAAGGTGTGCCTATTAATTTAGAGACTGCACCAACCCACTGTGTAATCGGAGGAACCCAGATGAGCGCCCGAACGAGCGATAGCGAGACAAACATTTCAATGCTGGAGAAGCGGTTGGGTGTGTCCCGAAGGACATTTCTCAAGTTTTGCTCCGGTGTGGCGGCCTCCATGGGGCTCTCTACTCATGCGGCCACGGCGATGGCGGCGGCAGTGGCCAATCCGAAACAGCGTCCAGTGGTGATCTGGCTTCATGGTCAGGAGTGTACCGGCCCAACCGAGGCGCTGCTGCGCTCTGAGCAGCCCTCCCTCGAGCATCTGATTCTCGACCTCATCTCACTCGATTACCATCAGACTCTGGATGCCGGTGCCGGTCACCATGTGGAGGCGATCAAGCGCAAGTCTATGGAGGCCAATAAGGGCAAGTACCTGCTGGTTATTGAGGGCGCCATTCCGGTAAAGGATGGTGGCATCTACTGCAAAATCGGTGGCCAGACTATGCTTGATGCCACCAAGGAGGCGGCGGAACATGCCGCTGCCATCGTGGCTATCGGCTCCTGCGCCAGTTGGGGCGGTGTACCCTCTGCCGGTATCAACCCCACCGGTGCCAAAGGTGCTCCCGATGTGCTGACCGACAAGACGGTGGTGACCATCCCCGGTTGTCCACCCAATCCGGCCAATTTTATCGGTACGGTTCTCTATTTTGTTACCTTCGGCAAGTTGCCGCCGATTGATCATCTGGGGCGCCCCAAGTGGGCCTATGGTCGCCTGATTCACGAAAACTGCTACCGTCGCCCACACTTTGACGCCGGACGTTTTGCCGAGGAGTTCGGTGACGATGGCCACAAAAAAGGGTGGTGCCTCTACAAGCTCGGCTGCAAGGGGCCGGAGACCTACAACAACTGTCCCAGTCTTGAGTACAACAACATCGGCGGTGGTGTCTGGCCTGTCGGTGTTGGCCATCCCTGTTTCGGTTGCTCCGAGAGCGGTGTCGGTTTCAACAAGCCGCTCTTTAGTCTGGCGGAGGTGAAGACCCATACGCCGCCCAACGCGTTCCCAACCATTGAAGATCGTGAAGGTGTTAGCGGTATGTCAACGGGAGCAGCAGCCGTTGCAGGTGCTGCTGTGGGTGCCGCCATTGGCGCTACAGCCATGGCAGCGAAAAAACTGGGCGAGAAAGATGCCTCCTCTGATGATGGCCAGGGCTAGGGGGGCGAGATGAAACGAAGAGACTTTCTCAAGGCGGCGGTTGGTGGGGCTACCACTCTCTGCACCGCCGGGGCTGCACAAGCCCGACCCAACCTGGAGCCGGCAGAGAACGCCGTCGGCATGCTCTATGACTCAACCCTCTGTGTCGGCTGCAAGGCATGCGTTGCCAAATGTAAAGAGGTCAACGACATGCCACCCACCATCGAGGGTGACAACACCGCCTGGGACTCAGCCCGCGATCTCTCCGGCGAGACCCTCAATGTGATCAAGATCTACAAGGACGGTACCGCCAAGGTGAAAGATAGTGAGGTGGACGGCTTTGCTTTCGAGAAGCGCAGCTGTATGCACTGTGTCGATCCCGGTTGTGTCTCCGTCTGTCCTTGTACTGCAATGCGCAAGGAGAGCCTCACCGGCATCGTAACTCATCACCCTGATGTCTGTATCGGTTGTCGTAACTGCATGGTGGGTTGTCCCTATAACGTCCCCCAGTTCGAGTACAACAAACTGTTTGGGCAGATCCACAAGTGTCAGATGTGTAACCAGGCCGGGGTAGAGCGTATCAGCAAGGGAGGTATGACTGGCTGCGCCGAGGTGTGTCCCACAGGTGCCACTCTGTTCGGTACCCGCAAGGATCTGCTTGCCGAGGCAAAACGCCGCATGGCGTTGAAACAGGGAGAGATCTACAACTATCCCCGCGGCAGTCTCAGTGATCCTTTCCACCCCCATGAGAAGGCGGTGCCCGAGTACCGTGACCATATCTGGGGAGAGAAGGAGGCCGGTGGTACCAATGTGATGCATATCTCGTCAGTACCTTTCGACAAGCTGGGTATGCCGCCACTGGAGGAGCGTTCTGCCGCCTCCATTGCCGAGGGTGTTCAGCACACGATCTACAGCTATATGGCACTGCCTGCCATTGCGCTGGCCGGACTCACCTTTGCGGTGCGCCGCAATACAGAGAATGACGACCATGAAGGAGGTGAGTCATGAGCGGTTATAAAGCACTTAGCGGTCGGATCATCACTCCGCCATTTCTCTTTCTTGCGGTAATTCTGCTGATCGGCGGTTACTTCGGTGTGCAGCGTTTTATGGACGGCATGGGGGCGGTGAGCAACCTTAATGGTGGCTTTGCCTGGGGTATATGGGTGGTCTATGACGTGGTGATCGGTACTGCCTTTGCCTGTGGCGGTTACGCCCTGGCGTTTACTGTCTATGTCTTTAACAAAGGCAAATATCATCCCCTGGTGAGGCCGGCGGTACTGGCCAGTCTGCTGGGTTATGCCATGGGTGGTTTCGGTGCCTTCTTTGATATGGGCCGCTTCTGGCAGTTCTACGAGATCTTTCTACCTTGGAACTGGAACTTTAACTCGGTGATGTTAGAAGTAGGCCTCTGTGTCTCTGCCTACATCCTGGTTTTGGTGATCGAGTTTGCCCCGACGTTTCTTGAACGGATCGGTCAGAAGGGTCTGCTCAAAGCGCTTAACAAGGTGCTATTCCTCTTTATCGCCTTGGGTGTGTTACTGCCGACCATGCACCAATCCTCTCTCGGATCGCTGCTGATCGCCATGGGGCATAAGGTTCATCCGCTGTGGCAGACGCTGCACTTCCAACCGTTGCTGGCGATTTTGACGGCACTGACCATGGGCTTCTCCATCGTTATCTTCGAGGCCTCATTCTCTACTGTCGGTTTCCGGCGCGGCTCAGAGACACCGCTGATAGCGGGGTTGGGCAAGGCGATTGTAGGACTGATGGCGGTGTTCTTGGTTGCGCGCCTGATCATTTTGGTAGTGCAGGGCAAGCTGGGGCTGATCTTTGCCGGTGACTTCGGCAGCTTGATGTTCCTGCTGGAGATGGCGCTGTTCATCATCCCGTTGGTAATCCTGCTCTCGCCCGAGAAGCGCAGCCAGGGCGGCACCCTATTGATTGCTGCCGTCTGCATGCTCTTTGCCGGCACCCTCTACCGCTTCAACGCCTTCCTCTTTACCTATGATCCGGGCCCCGGTTTCAGCTACTTCCCATCGGTACCGGAGATCATGATCACCCTGGGCATCATCGCCCTGGAGCTGATGGCCTATCTGGTACTGGTTAAGACACTCCCTGTGCTGCATCGCGAAAAGCACGCGTGATAAAGATAAGAACTTAGGAGACAAATTGTGACTACACGCATAACTGTTGACCCCATTACACGTATTGAGGGCCATCTTCGCATCGATGTGGAGGTAGGCGATGACGGCAAGGTGACCAAAGCCTGGTCATCGGGCCAGATGTGGAGGGGCATTGAGAAGATTCTGGTGGGCATGGACCCACGCGAAGCCTGGACCTACACCCAGCGCTTCTGTGGTGTCTGCACTACGGTTCATGCCATCACCTCGGTACGGGCGGTGGAAAACGCCCTGCAACTGGAGGTGCCGGTCAACGCCCAGTTGATCCGCAATATCATCCAGACAGCTCACGCGGTGCAGGACCATATTGTCCACTTCTATCACCTCTCGGCGGTGGACTGGGTGGATGTGGTCTCGGCACTGGATGCCGATCCAGTGGCTACCTCCAAGCTGGCAGAGAGCCTCTCCGACTGGTCCCTCAACGGCCCTCACGAGATGAAGGCGGTACAGGAGCGGCTCAAGGCGTTTGTTGGCAGCGGTCAGTTGGGTCCTTTCGCCAGTGGCTTCTGGGGGCATCCCGCCATGAAGCTGCCACCGGAGGTAAATCTACTGGCGGTGGCGCACTATCTGCAAGCGCTGGAGGTGCAGAACTACGCCAACAAGATTGTCGCCATCCTCGGTGGCAAGAGCCCCCATATTCAGAATGTAGCGGTGGGTGGTGTCAGTAACTCTATCGGCCACGATGCACCTTCGGTGCTCAATATCGAACGGTTGATGTTGATCAAGAACTTCATCGACAAGCTGGAGCCCTTTGTTAAGTCCACCTACATGACCGATGTACCGGCGATAGGCGCCTTCTATCTTGACTGGGCCGGATACGGCGGCGGCGTGATGAACTACCTCTCTGTTCCCGACTGTCCTCAGGATAGCAAGGGCACCGTGTTTGATCTGCCCGGTGGTTATATCGATAACGGCGATCTCTCCAGCCTGAAGAAGATCACCAACTTTAATGATGCCTACTTCCGTGAGGGGGTGGCCGAGAGTTCCAAGCACGCCTGGTATGAGGGTGACGCGACCCTGCACCCCTACGATGGTACGACTGAACCTCAGTACACCGACTTCCAGGATGAGGGTCAGTACTCCTGGATCAAGGCCCCCACCTTCTACGGCAAACGCGCCGAAGTGGGGCCATTGGCCAATGTGCTGGTGGCGGTCGCCGGGGGGGATGAGCGTTATACCAAGTACCTTAATCAGGCGATGGGTACGCTTAAAACGGTCTCCCAGAATCCGAATATTCCACTCTCCGCACTCCACTCCACTATCGGTCGCCACGCCGCCCGGGCAGTACGTTGCGCGGTGATGATGGATACCCTCAATGATCAGTGGGAGAAGCTGCTGACCAATATCGGTACGGGGGATCTTGATACCTTCAATGCGCCGGTCTTCCCCAAGGGTGAGATCAGAGGGGTCGGTTTCCACGAAGCGCCTCGGGGAACCCTCTCTCACTGGGTGGTGATCGAAGATGCCAAGATCAAAAACTACCAAGCGGTAGTACCCAGCACCTGGAACGCCGGTGCCCGGGATGAGGATGATGAGCCGGGTCCCTACGAGTCATCACTGGTGGGTAATCCGGTGGCCGATCCCGAAAATCCTCTGGAGGTACTGCGTACCATCCACTCCTTCGACCCCTGTATCGCCTGCGCCATTCATATGGTGGATACCGAACAGAAAGAGATAGTGAAGGTAAGGGTGTTGTAGGTTGGTGGATGGCGGATACAGTGCCCCCTTCTCAGAACACCCGGTAAATACTTCCCTGTACGCTTACAGCAGCATCCCTGCTGCTGTAGGTCCTGAGAAGGGGGCACCGCATCAGCCATCCACCTTCAGGGTCACTCTGCCCTTTGAGGAAAAAATGTAGGAGCGAATTCATTCGCGATCATCGACTGAAAGTCGATTAGGGAGTCGCACCTAGGAGCCTGTCCGGGAATAGGACACCTAGTCATGGTGATGCACACAAGCAATTTGCACCAACCAGGTAAATAAACAACGAGGTACGAAATGAAATACAGAATCAGTTTTAAAGCCATCATTATGGCCCTGATGGCACTGTTGCTGCCAGCCATCACCCTGGCCCACACCGGTGCCGGAGCAGATGGCGCTCTTCTCCACGAACTGTTCCACGACCCGTACCATATGCTCGGTGCCGCCGGCCTGCTGGCCGTTTTAGCATTAGGCACCTGGGCCACTTACGCCGGTGGACGTCTGCTCTGGACGCTGGCTCTTGTTGCTGCCGCAGTAGTCGTTACCGGAGCGGCCATAGGGCTCGCCTGATGGATACCGCAAAGAGAGAGATTCTGGTCCTCGGTATGGGCAACATCCTGATGCAGGATGAGGGGATAGGTGTCCGTGCAGTTGAAGCGTTTGAGTGCCGTTATCATCTGCCCGATGAGATCGAGGTGATGGATGGAGGTACCACCGGTACCGAACTGCTGGAGCCGATGCGCGGCATCAAACATTTGATTGTTACCGACGCTGTCAATACCGGTGATGCCCACGGTACCCTGGTAAGGATCGTCGATCAGGATGTCCCGGCCTTTTTTCAGACCAAACTATCAAATCACCAGTTGGGTCTTTCCGATCTATTGGCACTCCTGACCCTGACTCACGATGCGCCAGAGCATGTCACTATCATCGGTATGGTGCCCCATTTTCTGGAGAACAAATTGGGGCTGAGTCCCGAAGCAGAAGCAGGTATAGATCCCATGGTGGCGATGCTGGTGGCAGAGCTTGAAGGTCTGGGGCTTGAGTTGTCGCAGCGGGAAACACCTCTCAAAGGCTACTGGTCCCGCCAGGCTGAACTGGAAGCGGCAAAATGTGCATAGGTGCCCCGGTTCAGGTGGTTGAATCCAATGAGTTCTCTGCCCGCTGCCGTGACCGTAATGGTCGGGAAGTAGATGTGAATATGATGCTTGTTGGCCCCCAGCCAGAAGGTACCTGGGTGGTCAATTTTCTTGGCTCCGCTCGTGATGTCCTGGCCCCCGAAGATGCCGAGAGTATCAATGATGCGATGTGCGAGCTGGAGGCGTTAGAAGCATAAAAACCGGAATACAGAGTAGAGATCACTGCTGTCCCGTTAACTTTGTAGTATGTTGCAGTAACTCCTTGTGTGGAGGTGTTTTTTTAGGGCGCATATATCAACAGCAACATGACATACTGCAATAGAACATTCCCTCTCCCTATGAGGGAGAGGGCCAGGGTGAGGGTGAA
>JBEVXV010000352.1:0-7200 GCA_040505915.1 Sedimenticola sp.
CCGAATGTGGTCATGTCATATATCAGATCGAACGTCTGGAAGAGCCGATCACTCTGTCGCATTTTTTTGTATCAAAATTGGGTCATTAGGTTATCCAAGATGGCCGCCAACAGGTCAAAAGTAGGTCAATTTCAAAATAGTCATGTAATATACCAATATCATGTGCTTCGAAGAGAGGATCGCGTTGGTGATATTTTCGGACCATTCTGATGACCTACTTTTAAAATATAGGTCAAATGAGGTCAAATTCGACTTTTGACCGAATGTGGTCATGTCATATATCAGATCGAACGTCTGGAAGAGCCGATCACTCTGGCACATTTTTTATCAAAATTGGGTCATTAGGTCATCCAGGATGGCCGCCGAAAGGTCAAAAGTAGGTCAATTTCAAAATAGTCATGTGATATACCAAAATCATGTGCTTCGAAGAGAGGATCGCGTTGGTGATATTTTCGGACGATTCTGATGACCTACTTTTAAAATATATGTCAAATGAGGTCAACTTTGACTTTTGGCCGAATGTGGTCCTTCAGGCTGACAGGTGAGCGATACAGGCCCATGTGGGCCTCTTGTTACTTTTCAAACAGTTTGTTCTATTTTTGTATCAATGCTATCTAGTTAGTAATGTTGTACATTTGTAGATCTAGTCATATATTCAGTATTATTTTTAGGACCCCCGGTCTCGAATAGCCGGTGTCATATCGTGTTTGGACCGTCCGTCCGTCTGTGCGTGCGTTACGGTTAAAGGTATATGCCGACGGATGGTATTGCACTAACCTGTAACGCCAGATACTGGAATTAATGGTTGTATTCAATAAATATAAGTATACTCGGTAAAAAAAGTCTTGGACCAGAGACATTGACCATCAATATCTTTGGTATTACCAAACGCAACTATATAATGTATATATCAAAATAAAGAACATTCATTTCCATATAGGATGTCATTGAAATCAATAATTATTGCAAGAGTGTGATTGTATGCCCCCAGTTGCAGCAACATAGGGGGTCACTCAAAAAGTGCACAAATTACGAAATATGGAAAACTATTCTATACAGAAACGATAACGTTAATACAGTTAATGCTTACATTGATAGTGTTTTAACATCACATTTTATTTGTAGAATGGGGTGCGATCTAATAAAGTGCATTTAATAATCATGAATGCTGTTGTTTACGAGATGGTTGTTCAAAAAGTTTGCAGATAAATGTGTTGAATATGTGACAACTTGCCAACTTCTACAACGGTTTAATGAAACTGGCCAAGTAAAGGACATGCCCAGATCAGTTTCTTTAAATCGTTGACGGGTCCTGTGAATTGTCGGTTGACTTGTGTTAAATGCTGCTGCCACCTTGTCCACTGGTCCGTCCAGCCTCCAGTTGTCCTAGGCCCGCGCCCGGTTTATCCCCGAACGTGGCGGATATCCTCTTATTACATGCATAACTTTCGATGTGATACACGCATTCCTGCGATACCAAAACACGGCATGCACAAAACAATGCATATGTGCGATGATACATTTAATTTGCATGTACATCCATGTTACATCCACGTTGACACTTCAACACTGCCAATGGTACACATGTATAGCAAAGAGGGGACATCAACACTACAATAGAAATTGGCAAGTTGTCACGTTTTCGACACATTTATCTGTAAACTTTTTTTAACGATCCTCTCGTAAACAACAGCATGATTATTAAATGCACTTTATTATACTGAAAGGATTAAGTAACGCATAATCAGAAACATGTACGTTAGACGTATTCCAACGTAAGGTCAATACGCGGATATCTCGACTCACGAAGCCGATTGCGATCAGTTTTCGGATGTATACGGCGATTGTTGTGTCTGTCGGGAGTATTTGCAGCCGTTTTCACCGCCGTCTGAAATCTGTTACGTAAATGAGTAAGACGTATCCGACGGTATTCACGTTGCGTCGTTTCACGCGGACGTTCACTGCGTGGTCTGTCTTCCAGCTTCCCAGTGATCACTGGCATTGTCCCGAGGCGACTGATTGAAGATTGGGCTCCGCCAAGCTGTATAGCAACCTGTTGTTGCGTAATTTCCTGGAGCAATAACGTCACCGCCCGTCGACGTTCATTTACGTCCAATATATGCATAATTTGCCGACGTTCAGACAACGTAAAACCTTGCAAAACGTACGCAGTACGTAACAATCTGTAGATTAGCAAGAAAATTACCTGTGTATATATGTCACATATACTGCTGCACGTGCAGCGCAACAAAATCATAACGCGTCATTTACCCACGTGCCATAGACGTTCGAGCGATTTCAATGCATGGTTAGTACGCGCGTTACTCTAGCAAAACGACCTGATATATTCAAATCGAAGGAAAAATAATATAAAGAAAGAATTCTTGTATTTTAGAATTATGCGTTTCTTAATCCTTCGAGTATAGATTGCACCCCATTCTACAAATAAAATGTGATGTAAAAACATAATCAATGTAAGCATTAACTTTATTAACGTTCGCGTTTCTGTATAGCATAGTTTTCCATATTTCGTAATTTGTGCACTTTTTGAGTGACCCCTATGTTGCTGCAACTGGGGGCATACAATCACACGCTCGCAATAATTATTGATTTCAATGACATCCTATATGGAAATGAATGTTCTTTATGTTGATCTATACATTATATAGTTGCGTCTGGTAATACCAAAGATATTGATGGTCAAAGTCTCTGGTCCAAGACTTTTTTTACCGAGTATATTTTGAAAACTACATATTTTTTGTTTCGTAAGAAAATACTTAAAATAGCAATACGAGACAATTTATCAAAACGAAAGTACATCTCCATAAACCGCGTGTCTCGAAATATAGACTTTACTATCCACGCGAAACCCATCGATTCGAACCGTCCTGTGGCAATGTATATACATCATAATGTATTCGACAATGGTGAATATACAATAATTATTCAATATCATGAAACAAATTATAACTGCATCAAACTTGTCATTTTTTCGGACATAACTTCATCAGACATACACAATGAACTAACTATCATCAGTTCCACCATTATTGATCATTACTGATCGATAAACAAACATAAGTTCCCATCCGACATCGTGGGTTATCTACCGTTGTACACGACAATAATTATTTAACTATTCCGCTAACAAATGGGAACCTCTAAACAGCGTCGATGCTGTTTAAGGAAATACCAGTGAACTATGCTGAAATATGTTATTTTCGGATGGTACAACAAGCCGAATTGTATAGAGAATCACGATATGAATTAAATGCAAGCATTTAATCCGTATATTATTTTTTTGAAAATCAAGCGGCATATCGCTTTACGAAGATTGTATCAGTTACTCATTTTTTTTTGCGGTTTAACAAGTTTGTATCAGTTACTCAAATCAACGGCAGGGGTCATCAGTGGAATTCTAGGCCACATTTCTTGTTACTTTTCAAAAACTTTGTTCTGATTTTGTATCAATGCTGTGTATCATACTTATAAATTGTTTCACATAATGCATAATGGATCTGATTTTCATGAATTTCTGTCTTTCTGAGTCGGACCAGTTTATACCCATTTTGGCGAAAAACAAATCAGTATATTTTGAATTTACCCAATATGTTACTGTAAATTTTGTACCTATTTTCCTCCATCAGCTGGAGTCGAACCTAAGACCCACCTGAATGTACATTAACGTATATTCAATCAATCAATCAATACTTTACAGAACTTACAATCAATATTTAGACAGGCTGATCGGTGTTTACATTATTTGCTTATTACTACCAATACTACATTCAACAGACGCATTTCGTGTTTACAATTTTGTAGTTAATTAAAGTGCCATTGAGGAAATAAGAAAATGAATATTACCAAATACAACCTTATGGAAGTCGTATTTTTATGGCCCCAATAATGACATCTTGGGGCCATTATGTTGTGCACCTGTCCGTCCGTCTGTCTGTCTGTCCGTCTGTCACACCTCGTATACCTTGTGCCCTTAAGTCCGTTTCTCATCCACTGGAACAGATACAGCCACCAAACTTGGACAACGTGATCAGCTACTAGTGTACACCAGAAACCGACATAAAGCTTTGACCTTTATTTGACCTTGACCTACTTTTTCCACGTTTTCGACTTAGCAATTTCGTGAAATCGCGTTTGTTGTGCCTCGTGGGGCCATCGCTGTGTCTTACAGACACAATTTTCTAGTTAATTTTATGTAGGAAATCGTATGTCACACCGAACAGCTTATTCAGAAAGTGTGAACAAGTATTTCTAACTCCGATAGTGTATATTCATTTTATTATTCTCTAAATCACACTTTTAATACAAATGTAGTAACATTATTTTTTGTATTGTTTATTATTGTAATGTTGTGCACTTATTTGTGCAAAAATAAAATACTGTGTGTAATAAATGTTATACGAAGATAAACACATTAGATTTAGAGTAACGGAGGGTATTGTCGACAGCTAGTTATTTTGTTTAGTTAATTGGTAATTTCCTTTCAATTAAAAAAAGGCTAATCTCCTTGTCTTTTTAGATCGGAATTTTACCACAATAACTGTGATCATAATCTAGATGACACTGACGTAAATTTTGCATATGAGTATTTTTAGCTAACATTGTAGCATAATATAATGCATGTTTTTTTATTGCGAATTCTGAACCATATTGAATAAACCTTGTGTGCGTATTTCTTACAGATTTTTAAATAAAACAATATGCCAACATTCATTTATTGTTCTTTCCTATATTTGCTTAACGCAATTTCCAATTTCAATCAAATCACCACAATGTTTTCCTATCTCTACATCTATAACAATCTTTAAAATTCCCTTTCACTCAACAGTAGTGTGTCTACTCGGGGCACATTTTAATAGCTCCAGGGCTCATCAGAATCTGGGGTCGGAAATATCGTATCTCAGACCAGTTGTATAACTGTTTTCCATTAAAACCCTCCCACCCGCCCTTTAGAGAAAGCTGGTATTAATTGTGTTACCCTTTGTACCCATTAGGGGCTATATTTTGCCACCTTTCTCTTCCAATACTGACATCTAATGGGACATGGGGTAACACTTGGAATAGAATACTAGTGTAATTGCATGAACACAATGAATGGGATGAATAAATAAATGAAACTACATGTATGTGAATGTGTAGAAATTAATTCACGATCTTCAGATGAAATCGGACTTTATTTAACCAACTTGTGCAACACCAAATCCACGTCAATGTCACTGGAAATGTGTTTACTTTGGCGCCAAATCGATATGCATGTACAAAAAAAAAGATCAGGCAGCCTCGAACCCGCAACCTTCAGATCGATAACCGGCGACAGTAACCACTGAGCTACGCATGTTCGTATGCTTACTTCTTCGATTTTAATAGTGTTGGCGCATGCCTTCTCTTTACAATAGTTCTAAAAATATAAGTTCATACTACGTTTCACGACGTCATGCTACAAATTTAAAAATAGCACGGATTTCCCAAATATTGACAAGCCGAAAACTGACAAGACAACACAAACGGCATATAATGTTGTGCACTCATTTAAAAACTTTCTGCAAAAAATAGCATGCCAAAAAATAATGTACCCTACTTTACATAACAACAACAAAAATATACCGTTATGCACTTTTTTAAATTGAAAAACAGTCAAACATTCTAAATAAAAATGGAAGCCACAATTACAAACAGAGTAGACACTGACCGGCCTCCGCATATGCGCAACCTGATTCTGTGTCTACACTATTTATTTTACCAAAACTTTTTGTCGCGCCCGTTTACGGATAGCGCGATGTAGTCGGCACATTGGCGTGCGTCCGTGCGTCCGTCCGTGCGTCCGTGCCTGCGTCCGTCCCAACGTTTTTTTGTTTTTTTTTTAAAGTACATGTACTATCAATGCCTCGGGCGCGACATTCGGGCCGCGGCCACCTCGTTAGTCTAAATGTCATTGTCACATAATATAATGCATGCCTTTGTACGAATTACTTATATATGTAGTACTACATGTTATTTTTAAATAAAACAATATGCGAACATTTATTTAATGCCTTCCTCTATTGTCTTAATGTAATTTCCACCTCTATGATTGGTACTATTCATATCAAATCACAATACCCTGCTATAGACACAACGATCAATGTCAATTGTCTGAGAGTTACTTTGTTCTGGGTGGTGTGAGAGTGGAATGATGATATTCCTTGTCTCAGAATCCCTTGTACCTGATTTCACCCTCAGGTACACTTTTGCCCTTCTTGTATTTGAGAGTTGGATTGGGTTATACCTTTTATAGGGGATGAGTCTAATGGCTATATTCAGCAGGAAAACTTACCCTTACACTTGGGAGAGTGTCGTTAATTTCAGCCTGTAGGGCATTTCAATGAATGGGTAATAGCTAGCGCATGGACATAATTGGGATCAATCATAGCTAGGGGATACATGTGAGTGACTTAACTAGTGAAGTGATCCTGCTGAATTCAGCCATTAGTGATTCTGTCTGTAGATGAGCCAGCTCATGAGAAAATGTACAATTTGGCATTATCAACTTGAACTCGCATAGCTCCAGATATGTTTGATAATCTTTACACTCCGCTGAAGGTCTAGTTTTGTCGCGCCCATTTACGTAAAGCGCGATATAGTCGGCACATTGGTGTTCGTTCGTGCGGACGTCCGTCCGTGCGTCCCACGTTAAAGTTTTTATGTTATTTTGTTTTAAAGTTTTGTTAAAGTACTATCAGTGCCTCGCGGCCACCTCGTGTGTAATTCAGAACTGTCCCAAATAAGCTCGCAACCATGGCGTAGCAGACCCAGTAACTTTTTGAAATACACTCTTCTGCCAATGCAAATATTATTTTTACTCTGAAAAGTACTGACAGTCTAAATCCTGATGACCTCGTTACGAGCCAGCTCATCTGGATCTGCAATGTTTGCAATTACATGTAGATTTGTATTTGCATTATACCCTGTGGTGTGGTAATAGTTAAATAAAACTTACATCCAACTAGAACGCCAGTCGTCCCTCCCGCTATGTATCTCCCGGACGAAAGTATGTGGCGGCGAGAATTATCTTTGGTGGCAATAGTTGTTTGTCACTCCACTCCAGGTGGTCGAGGGGAGTCGAGGGATCAGTTTGCGGCAAGGTAATATCCCCAATGTAACGTAAAAGTAAGATCCTATACCGAGAGTCTCAGGTGGCGATGG
>JBEVXV010000353.1:0-3625 GCA_040505915.1 Sedimenticola sp.
ACTTCCGGTTCAAAATGGCGGATTTCAAAATGGCCGCCACCCAACATTGCTTTTGCAT
This sequence comes from Sedimenticola sp., assembly GCA_040505915.1. GTDB lineage: Bacteria > Pseudomonadota > Gammaproteobacteria > Chromatiales > Chromatiaceae > Vondammii. The sequence goes on from JBEVXV010000353.1 coordinate 59, forward strand.
ATATCTCGATATCTGAGCGTATTAAAATAGTAATTCTGCTGTCTATACCCATATTTTCTGGGTCAAGCAACAAGATAAGAACATCAACTATAAGATTGGACGACTTGGATGGGGCATCCATTTTTAATTTCAAAATGGCCGCCAATGAAATGTGTTTCACCGTATCTCGAAAGGTGTCACGCTTAGTCTCGCATTTCATGTATATGTATACTCATATATTTTGTTTAGGCTGAGTGAACACGACCAGAACAGTTATTATAACATTATATCATTCGGTGGAGGTAGCCATCTTGAATTTCAAAATGGCCGACGATCAAAATACATGTACTTTCATGGCTATTTTCTATGATATTTTAAGTATTTTGGAGCATATTCCATGCAAGTTGAAATAGTGCAACAATTATACTCTGTTCATCAATCATCATTCATAATCAACACACCATGTTGATTGACGGATTAATTGATGATTGATTGGTTGATTGATCGATTGGCTGATTGGAACGTTTATATGGGAACTATTGCAACACCGGTGCTGAATTCACAATAAAATGTATAGCACCGAATTTACAATATCCATACTATTAAAATCAGTTAGCCGCATTCACCTTTAGATTGATATTACGTCATTGGGCAGTACTGTGATCGTACTCTTCAAATCAGAAGCAGTTCTGATCCTACCCCATGCCACATGGGTCTATACACATTAAAATCAATCAGTTATCTAAAGTGTGTAATAATGACATGTATATGCAAATATTCTCAATAACGGTACCACTGTCCTGCGCATAGGCATAACTTTGTATTTCGAAGGTTTGCTTTGACATCCTTGCATCTTCCACTGCAGCCCTTTTTGCACCGTCACTTGATCAGCTCACGGCACGTTTCCGATGCTTCAGGCAGTGTCGTCCACATAGGCGACCAGCTGCCACCGTCGTCTCTCTTCCAGCCCCAATCATCTTGCGACGACAAAGTGGGCGCCGCGATAAGCGTCTGACCCCAAATATGACCAGTTTGGTACGCTGCTCGTTTTACATGCTGTTCCAGGCACCGGCAGTTGGGTGTGGGGAATGTTCTCGAGTTTTCTATTGCCTTGTACGTACATGTGCTGGCGAGCTGTGTTCACTGTTCCAGGTTGCCGTCTTGATGTATAGCAACACAAAGTACCTTTATAATTCAGCCATGTCATTCTGAGAGACCGATCATGGGGTACGCGATAGGTTGTTGAAGACATAGTCAAGAGACGGAAGAGAACGGCAAATATCCCATGCGGTCTTCTTTCCAATTTCATGGATAAAGGAGACTGTTTGGCAGCCGAATATAGCATGAAAGAATAGATCGCTCAGCTCCCAAATTCGGCACAATAACGTGTACATGAATATTACGAAATTGGACACCATGCCCAAATGCTAACCAAAGTTCACACCCATCTAGAATACTGGCTACTGCAACTGCTAACACCAATACGTCGATATCGGTCGTCGCCCTAATTATGATGGTAAGTACGTGATACATGCAGTAGCATCCTGTAATCAGCTTCTTCGTAGGTGCAATGATCGATGGCCGATACTTACATCTATTACAGATGCCGACACTACATTTTCTCCGATAATAGAGAGCAGAGACTTCCATCACATAGCATGATTGACGAGATGGTAAATCTCTTCATATAATAAAGCGATGAGTTATACTCACTAGACAGGCAAATAATCATGTCAGATGCTGTGGTGAAACGTGTACGTACTATAGAAGTAGGTAAAAGTCAATACAGGCATTTCATAGACAATAGAACGGCAACAAACCAAGAACTGTTCTATGATACAATCAGCAGAAACAACTTACTAGTACCTCTATTTAAATCCGGTAGAAAGAAATCATTAAAGCTGAAAGCCAAGTTAGCCATTGAACTTTTCTCCCGAATGTACATGTCCTGCCAGTCCAGAATTCCAGATATGGGAACCTAGACATATTCTTCCAACACGAAAACCACGCCTGGCCTCCATTGCTGGGTAATGATAATATGTTGAACCAGAGACAGAAATCCTACCGGACTGAATTTCTTGAAGGTATAGCTCCTGGTCCTGTAGAAACGAATGTCATTGAGGTAAAGATTATAGACGGCACCACCTTGGTACATACTTTGGACACGAAGATACCATCAGTCAAACCGAACCTACATGACACATATTAAGAGAGAACATGGGAACTGCATGAGGTTAGATGTGGATTGGGACATTTACCACAATGACAGTTCGGAGGCTCATGTTAGAGAGAGTCGTGGTGATGGTCCGACGCTCCGGGTCTCTGGTAACACACTCCTGTCTCGAAACTTCGAAACTGGGCAAATTTCTTGCGTGTTGACTTCACATACTTGACTAGTGAAATTCAATCTTGCCATGTCCCCGAAGGGAGGTCTCTGCTCTCAACTGACAGAGAAACTATAGTGTCAGCATCTGAAATAGATGTATCGGCCATCGATCATTGCACCCACGAAATAACTAATTACATAATGCTACTGTATGCATCACATGCTTACCAGCAGGGATATAGACACTTCATAATTAGAACGACCGATACCGACGTAGCGGTGTTAGCAGTTGCTATAGCCAGTGTGTTAGATGGGTGTAATATTTTTAGCATTTGAACATGGTGTCAAATTTCGAAATTGCATGTTCACGTTATTGCGGGGTATTTGGGAGCTGATCGATCTATTTGTTATGCTATATCAGTCTCCTTTATCCATGAAATTGGAAAGAAAACCGCATGGAATATTTGGCATTCTCTTCCGTCTCTTGACCCATGTCTTCAACAACTTATCGCGTACCCCATGGTCGGTCTCTGAGAATGACATTGGAAAGAAGACCGCATGGGATATTTGTGTCTTTTACGTCTCTTGACCATGTCTTCAAAAGTCCAAGGTCGGTCTCTGAGAATGACATGGCTGAATTGGAAAGGCACTTTGTGTATACTGTATACTATACATCAAGACGGCAACCTGGTAATCAGTGAAAACAGCTCGCCAGCACAAGTTCGCGCAAGGCAATATAAAACTCGAGAACATCCCTCCAACTGCCGACAGCATCGGAAACGTAACGTGAGCTGATCAAGTGTCGGTGCAAAAAGGGCTGCAGTGGATGATGCAACTGTGTCAAAGCAAGCCTTCCATGTAGACAGTTATGCATATGCACAGGACAGTGCTCGCTTGATTAAGAATAAGCATTTAATAATTACATTATTTTGATATTAACTGATTTTGGTATGTATAGACCCATGTGACATGGGGTAGGATCAGAACTCAACTGCTTCTGATTTGAAGAGTAAGATCGCAGTACTGCCCTACGACGTAATATCCATCTAAAGCTGAATGCGGCAAATTGATTTTACTAGTATGGATATTGTAAATTCGGTGCTATATATATATTATTGTAAATTCAGTACTGATGTTGCAATAGTTCCCATAACCCGTTCCAATCAATCAATCAATAAATCCGTCAGTTAATATGGTGTGTTGATTATGAACGATGATTGATGGACAGAGTATAATTGTTGCATGATTTCATCTTTTTCTTT
>JBEVXV010000354.1:0-7647 GCA_040505915.1 Sedimenticola sp.
CCTTTGACTCCGAGCACCGTAACGGTGACTTCATCGCCAATCATCAGGGTTTCGCCTACGCGGCGAGTTAAGATCAACATCGTCCTGTCTCCCTGTACATTTATTCCAAAAATGACGACATCCAATCACTCCAGAGAGACGCATCCGAGCGCCCATATAGTGATCTGTGTCGCCGCCAACCAAGCACTTACACCCAAGGTAACCCTATGGAGAAAGAGCGAAGGCGGATTTTACCAGTCTCACATAAAATTCTAAAGGGAATAGAGTGCCTATTATATTAAGCGAAATCAACAAGCTCCCATCTAATCCCTATCTCTGAGTGTAGACCATAGCCCTAGGCAACAGGTTCCATCGCCAATCCAAACGCTTCGTGCAGCGTACGCACCCCAAGCTCCAGATATTTTTCATCCACCACTACGGAGATTTTTATCTCTGAGGTTGAGATCATGCGGATATTAATCCCCTCTTTGGCGAGGGCTTCGAACATCTGACTGGCAATACCCGCATGGGAGCGCATACCAACCCCCACCAGGGAGATCTTTACGATAGTATTATCCCCCTGCACCTCTCTTGCCCCTAGAATCCTTGAGGTATCCTTAAGCACCTCCAGCGCCTTTGGGTATTCACCACGATGCACCGTGAAGGTGAAGTCGGTGGTCATATCCTTGGCAATATTCTGGATGATCATATCGACTTCGATATTCTCAGCAGAGATTGGCCCCAATATGCTGTATGCGACACCTGGTGTATCGGGTACTCCAAGTATCGTCAGTTTAGCCTCATCGCGACTGAATGCGATGCCCGCAATTTTTGCCTCTTCCATACCCTCCTCCTCGAAGGTGATCAGGGTGCCCTCGCCCTCTTCAAAGCTGGAGAGAACACGCAAGGGTACATTGTATTTACCGGCAAACTCCACCGCTCGGATCTGTAGTACCTTGGATCCGAGGCTGGCCATCTCCAGCATCTCTTCAAAAGTGATTCGTTCCAGGCGGCGCGCATTGGGCTCCACCCTCGGGTCGGTAGTGTAGACACCATCCACATCGGTAAATATCTGACACTCATCGGCCTTTAGTGCCGCTGCCAGAGCCACCGCAGTGGTGTCGGAACCGCCACGCCCCAGGGTGGTGATATCGCCATGCTCGTTGACACCCTGAAAACCGGCAACCACTACAACTCTGCCCGCATCCAGGTCGGCACGCACCCGTGCATCATCGATATCCTGAATGCGTGCTTTGCTGTGGACGCTGTCAGTCAGTATATGGACCTGCGCACCTGTGTAGGATTTTGCCTCACAGCCGACCTTATGCAGCGCCATACTCAACAGTGCAATGGTGACCTGTTCCCCAGTTGAGAGCAGTACATCCATCTCTCTGGCACTGGGCTGCTTGTCAATGGCATCAGCCAGTGCGACCAGCCGGTTAGTCTCGCCAGACATCGCCGATACCACCACTATTACCTGATCACCCCGTTCACGAACTACGGCAACCTTGCTTGCGACCGCCTCTATTCTTTCGACGGTGCCGACGGATGTACCGCCATATTTTTGGACAATAAGAGCCATTTGTTACTGCTCGCTAACCTCTGTTAGTATCCTGCCGAGGACAGGCTACTGTTAATGAAAAAGTTCAACCATCCAGCTGGATTCGCAGCCACGCCTCGGCCGCCTTAAGCGCACCGGGTAGAGCAGCAGGGTCGTTACCACCGGCCTGGGCCATATCCGGGCGACCACCACCCCGTCCACCGACCTTCTCGGCCACAAACTTCACCAGATCACCGGCCTTTACCCTATCGGTCTGATCCTTAGTTACACCGGCAATCAGACTCACCTTCTCGCCCTCTACCGCCGCCAGTACGATCACGGCACTGCCGAGCTTGTTCTTCAGCTGATCCATGGTGTCGCGTAGCGCCTTGGGGTCGGCCCCCTCCAGCTTCGCTAGCAGCACCTTTATGCCACCCATATCAAGCGCACTGCCGGAGAGGTCACTGCCAGCAGCACTTGCCAGCTTTGCCTTCAGCCGTTCCAGCTCTTTCTCCAGTTTACGGTTACGATCAACCAGCTGCGCAACCTTGCCGTCAACATCGTCACGCCCGGATTTCACCAGTTCAGCCACCCGATGAAGACGGTTTTCATCGGCCTCCACCCAGTTTATCGCCTGCTCGCCAGTCACCCCTTCGATGCGACGAACACCAGAGGCAATTCCGGTCTCGGCGGTAATTTTTACTAGCCCGATGTCACCCACCGCCTTGACATGGGTGCCACCGCAAAGCTCGGTAGAGAAATCACCCATCCGTAGCACCCGCACCTGATCGGTATACTTTTCACCAAACAGGGCCATCGCACCACTCTTTTTCGCATCTTCCAGTGACATGATACGGGTCTCAACCATATCGTTGCCACGAATCTGTTCATTCGCCATTCGCTCAATGGTCTGGAGCTGTTCCCGTGTCACTGGTTCAAAGTGAGAGAAGTCAAAACGCAGCCGTTCCGAGTCGACTAACGAGCCTTTCTGCTGTACGTGATCGCCAAGCACACGGCGTAACGCTTCATGTAATAGGTGTGTGGCGGAGTGGTTGAGGGCGGTCGCTTCACGCTTTTTGGTTTCTACCCTAGCTGTTACCGTATCACCGACACGGATAACGTCACCTTTGAAGTGACCATGGTGAATGAATACACTGCCACCCTGCTTGCGTGTATCGGTGACGATAAAGGTCGCACTACCGAGACACAACTCACCGACATCCCCTGCTTGACCACCTGACTCTGCATAGAAGGGAGTATGATCAAGCACCACCATACCCGGCTCATCATCCCCGAGGGTATCCACCGACATCCCTTCCTGGAACAGGGCAATGACAGTAGACTCATCCTCCAAGCGCAGGTAGCCAGTGAAATCAGTTTCACCGTCCAGAGGGATATCGAGCTGCTGCTCTGAGCCGAAATTACTGGCCGCACGGGCGCGCTCACGCTGGGCCTCCATCTCCGCTTCAAACCCAGCCATATCGAGGGCCAGTTCCTTCTCTCGTGCAATATCTGCCGTCAGATCGGCTGGGAATCCATAGGTGTCGTAGAGTTTGAAAACGACATCCCCAGGAATCTCTTTACCTTCGAGTGACTCGATAGCCTGCTCGAGGATTTTCATCCCCTGCTCGAGGGTCTCGGCAAAACGCTCCTCCTCCACACGCAACACCCGCTCGACCTGCTCTTGCGCTTTGGTCAGTTCAGGGTAGGCGTTCCCCATTTCAAGGCTGAGCACCGCTACCAGACGGTAAAAGAAGGGCTCTTTCATCCCCAGAATATAGCCGTGACGGATGGCGCGTCGGATAATGCGCCGCAACACATAACCACGCCCCTCGTTGGAGGGCAGCACACCATCGACGATAAGGAAGGCACAAGAGCGTATGTGATCTGCAATTACCCGCAGAGACTTCTCTTCGAGGTTACTGCAGCCAGTAACTTCCGCCGCCCCCTTGATCAGGCTTTGAAAAAGATCGATTTCATAGTTGCTGTGAACACCCTGAAGTACCGCAGCCAGCCGCTCCAGCCCCATACCGGTGTCTACCGAGGGACGGGGCAGTGGCGTCATATTGCCCTCTTGGTCCCGGTTGTACTGCATAAACACCAGATTCCAGATCTCGATATAGCGGTCGCCATCCTCATCGGGAGTTCCTGGAGGACCACCCCAAATATCGGCGCCGTGATCATAGAAAATCTCTGAGCAGGGGCCGCAAGGGCCGGTATCGCCCATGGACCAGAAGTTATCCTTGGCACCACAGCGTGAGAAACGGTTCTGATCGATCCCAATCTGGTTGAACCAGATATCCTCAGCCTCCTGATCCTCTTCGTAAACGGTAACCCACAGTTTCTCTTCCGGCAGACCGAGGGTCTCTGTCAGAAACTCCCAGGCGAAGCGGATTGCATCTTCCTTGAAATAGTCGCCAAAGCTGAAGTTGCCCAGCATCTCAAAGAAGGTGTGATGGCGTGCGGTATAGCCGACATTCTCCAGGTCGTTGTGTTTACCGCCTGCGCGCACACAACGCTGAGAGGTAGTCGCGCGGTTGTAGTCACGCTTCTCCCGACCGAGAAACAGATCCTTGAACTGAACCATGCCTGCATTGGTGAAGAGCAGAGTGGGGTCGTTATGAGGCACAAGGGGGCCGGAGGCCAATTTTTGATGGCCCCGTTCCGCAAAAAAATTGAGGAATGAATTACGTATTTCCGAACTGGTTCTCATACGACTGGATCAAGATATCTGAAAAGGTGGAATAGTATGCAGATCGGGACCTTTTGTCACCTGTGAAGAGCACATATTATGCGATTTTTACTCAATTACTCGACAAAAATGCCTATACAGCCATCTTGGCTCTATAATGACACCATGATCCTCCGCTATCTCAGGCTGATACTCTTTCTTCCCGGAGTGTTATTAGGCACCCAGATACCCGCCGTGATCGACGGTTATGCCAATCGCGTAGATGCCCACCTGATTGAGGCGCGCGAGAACTTCAGAGGCTTTCAACAGATCGCTGATCACCACTTTTCCGGTGATGTGGAGGCGCTACTGCGCCATCATGAGAGCAGTCTTGACCCTATCTTTCGGGAGGAGGCAGGGAGCATCCGCCATATCTACCTGAGAATACAGAAGCTCTCCGCCATCTCTGATGCCCTTGGCAAAAGCTGGAGCAGCCAACTGACACAGTTGGTTAAAGCAAGGGAGAGGCTGATTCTGGAGGAGACACTGACCTCCCACAGCTACACTCTCCCGCTAAAGGTGGAGACACTGCTGTTCGGCTTGGCTTCTGGCCTGCTGCTGTTATCAGCAGCCGAGACAGTAATACGGGCGCTCTACTATCTTGGCTGGCGGCGAAGAGTGAGGAGCGGTACCGGTAAAAAGTTGAGCAAACCTCACAGCTCTTCAACATAGCTACGCTCAACCGGTGTCTGTACATACACATTCTTGCCATCCACCTGTGCCCAGAAGTAGTAGTAACCTTTCTCAGCATCACTGGTCACCTTGCCATTATGAACCTCCCACTGGTTGAGATGGTTACCACTGGCAAAGGTAATCCGGTAGTTCCCCTCTAACCAACTTACACCGATACGGGATATTTTGTTCTGCTGCTCTTGGGAGCAACCAACAACAAGCAGAAACAGCAGGATGAAAATAAGACGATAGGGACGCATAACAGATACTCCAAAAATCTATAACTTTAGTAGCCGCGCAGGTAACTTCTCAATAACCCAGTGCAGATGGATAACTTTCAGGTGGGTGCAGTGATACCTTTTCAGGACGTACAGCAGCAGAGATGCTGCTGTGAGCGTACAGGGATCTGTTCACCGCGTCTCCTGAAAAGGTGTTACTGCACCCCTACGGCACGGACTTTTTGAGAAGTTACCCGCGCTGTCTCGAAGCGCCGTGGGTGTGGGGCAATCAATATGGTTATCTGCCATGACAAAACCTTACCAGGCAACGATCCAGTTGCGCGGAATCCACTGGCTTGCTGAGAAACTCATCCATTCCAACGGTAAAACAGGTCTGGCGGATATCTTCGGAAGCGTTAGCAGTCAGTGCAATTATGGGTAGGTGCTTACCGGCCCTCTCAGCAGCCCGGTAAAACCGGGTAAAATCGATACCGTCCATGTTCGGCATGCGTAGATCAATCAGTGCCAAATCAAACGGAGTGTCAGTTGCAGCATCCAGTGCCTGCTGACCATCACCAACCAGTGTCACCTTGTGACCCATCTGGCCCAGTAGCGATTTAATCAGCAATGCGTTGACCGAGTCATCCTCCGCCACCAGTACATTAAGTCGCCTCCCATGAAAAACCGTTTTAAGCTGCTCATCTGAATCAACCGGAGGTAAATCCTTCGGATAATCGCGGGGTTCCAGCAGAGAGAGCATGGTTCTCCACAGCACAACAGGATTAAACGGCTTAACCAGCAGAGTCACTCCACCCTCAACTTCGGGAACGGCTCGGTTGGTGTAGGTAAGATAGATGACAGGAAGGCCCAACGACTGGTAGCCACGCAGGCGCTGCCGGTCGCGCTCCATCCCGCCACCTATGGGTTGGTCGGCAAACAGTACCAGATCGATGTTATTGCCGTTGTGGGAGGGCAGCATAGTCGCATCAACCTCAGCTGCATCGACACTCACCACCTGCATACCAGCACGCAGGCAGGTCTCAGCCAGCACCTCCCTACTGTCAGCTTGTGGTTCGAACAGCATCACCGTCTTACCATGCAACTTTTCTGGCGCACGCGGAGGAGTCAGTCCTTTGATCGGCCCTAACATCAGTGGCAGATTGAACCAGAAAGCTGACCCTTCGCCTTCAATACTCTCAACATAGAGATTCCCTCCCATCAGCAGCACTAGATTTCTGGCGATACTGGTACCCAGGCCACTACCCTCATACCGCCGCGTAGTGCTGGAGTCCGCTTGCCAGAAACTTTCAAAAACCCGCTTGAGTTTTTCTGGAGAGATCCCGACACCGGTATCCCGGACTGTGATGCGTAGGTGTCCCTCGGGGATGCTCTCATCCTCATGCACAACCTCTATCTGGATAGTGACCGTGCCATGCTCGGTAAACTTCACCGCATTATCGAGAAGATTGTAAATTACCTGATTGATTCTCAGCTCATCACCGTAGACCTGCACAGGAACTTCGCCATCAATATGACTGACCAGCTCAACACCCCGGTTTACCGTCTCGGGGGTAAGGGTGGCGCAGATGGCCGTCACACTGGCGCGCAGGTCAAACAGTCGCGGCGTCAGTTCCAGCTTCCCCGCATCTATTTTTGAGAAATCGAGTACATCCCCAATCAACGATTCGAGCATATTGACCGATGTGGAAGCAGACTCCAGGTACTGCCGCTGCTCACGATCCAGAGAGGTGGTCGCAAGCAGTCGCGACATACCGATGATTCCCGCCAGCGGGGTACGCAACTCGTGAGTCATGATTGCAAGAAAATGCCCTTTCGCCCGATTAGCCGCCTCAGCCACCTCTCTTGAATCATGGAGTTTGCGCAAGAGTGCTACCTGATAGAAGGGCAAAATAACCAAACAAATCAACTCAAAGCTGACAGCAAAACCATCACTCGACCAACCATCGAGTGCGATCACTACCACATTAAAGCACACAAGGCTGGCAACACAGGCCACCACCAGGTTACGCAAACCGAAGCGAGTCCCTTGAGAAATGTAGGACCAGAGGTAGATAAGGACAAAGGGGCTGATTACCTCGCCATTAAGGTAGATACAGAAAGAGGTGCCACTGGTGTCTGCCAGAGCACTCAGATAGGTACGCAACGGGTTATGCTGTGGTCTCAGGATCACATGCAGAAGAATTCCCGCATACCAGATAAAATGGCAACCAAACAGATAGAAGTACTGCTCCCAGGTAAATGGGAAGTAGCCCTCCATTTTTCCCAAGCCAAGGAGGATAACCAGCACAACCCAGGCGATCAGCCGAACTATGGCCGACTGAAATTCATTGTTACGCCAAAGCGACCCCATTACCACATCAACCACTGACAGTAAGCTATAACGTTCATATATCCTCAGCGCTGACGCACATAATTCTCTGAGCAGGCCAACTTCCCCTTAAATCAATTTTATGGGTAATAGCAACACCAGGCAGCACACCGAGATG
>JBEVXV010000355.1:0-1922 GCA_040505915.1 Sedimenticola sp.
GCTCGCGGGCGGTAAGCATGCCGCTGATGCCGCCGCCGATGATGAGATGGTCGGGCATTGAAGTGTCTGTCGCCTGTTCAGTGAGGGTGAAATTCGATCGGGACAGAGCACAGCCACTGCACCTGATCAAAGAGAGGTATTTCAGACTGATCTTAGCGGTAAAAACAGCCTGCGGTCTTCAGATGTCAATTGGGCAAAACCATATTGCTGGTAGAAGCGAGCCGCTTGGTCATCTATGGCATCAACAACCATGGCATAGATAGCGATTTCACTGCTTACAGCAAGTGTGCGTTTGAGCGCATCCATTAAGAGCATTTTACCGATAGGGTTGCCCTGCGCTTGCTTTAAACAGGCAAGCCTGCCGATGAGGGCGGCGGGGATAGGGTGTCGAGGCAATTTGCGCGCTAGGTCAGACGGTAACCGGGTCAGTTCTATAGAGAGTGTACTCAGCGTGTAATACCCGACAACTGTAGTGGGTGCGCCGGCAGTGGTGGCAACAAAGACGCTACTGATTCTGCGTTTTACATCCTGCCTGGCCTGCTTTTTTAGATAGCGGTCAAGTGACTCAACACCACAAGTAAAGGCTTGCCGGTCATGGGTGCTGTTCAGCGGCGCTATGACCAAATTTCTAAAATTTGTCATTTAGAGGCTACGCGCTGATCATGCTCCTTCATGGCTGCGGTTAGCTTACTATTAAATTTTTCCGGGGTTGCCAGCGCGTTAAAGAAAGCCTCGGAATCTCTGGCATTCAAGCTCATCACTTCATGTTCGTGAATGGTTTTTTCTGCACGTGACAGCGCGCTATTCAATACAAATTTGCTAATAGTCTGGCCTTCAAAGCTTGCCGCACGCTCCAGAATCAACTTGGCGTTGTGCTTGAGGCGGAGATTAATCCGCTCGTCTTTAGTCTGTGTGGCTGTACTCATGATCAATGCTCTTGAGTGGGTATTATGTCAATACTAAAAATGTACGTCATAACGGTGCCTTTGTCAAGATTGTGATATGTGGTGAGTGATAGAACGAGGGCAATACCAGCGAAAGGGATTGATGTTGTTGCTCACTGGGTTTGTGGCCGCATAACGGCGTGGGTTGCTATTCAGCGGTATTGTAGACCGTCGCCTTGGAGACCTGCTTACCCTCCCCATTGGCCAGCTCCATTACCTGCTCGGCAGAGAGGTGCTGGGGCTTGCTCAGCATGACAGTGGCAATCTGGATGTGCTGGGAGGTGGGAGTGATGCCGTGGCTGCGCAGTTGCCGGACGATCTCACACCGATTGTCGTTGTTGTCTTGAGTAGAGTCTTTCATAAGCCGATTATAGGCAAGATTTCTGGATCGCGTCTAATTAGAAGGTTCTGGATGAGTAGCGCCAAAGGCGTAGAGCGCAATTAGGATAGAAGGGGGGCGCTGTACCAGAATATCCACCACCAAACGGGCGGAGGCCGGGTCGAGGACAACGTCGTTGCGGTATTGCACACTGTTGATAAACAGCCCCTCTATTTCTGGATGGTGAGATTGTAGACACCCATAATGTGTCATTATTGGGATGGCTCAAAATATTTCACGAGATAGCGGCACTCTTGTTTTATCTCTAAGAGGTGGGTGTCCTCTCTTATGGTGGACGCGTAGGAGCCCCGCCCTCGGGGCGATGGACCTTGCACGGCCTGTGCGACGCTCATCGCGGCGGGGTCACCGCTCCTACAAGGGGCCTGTTACCAGCACTCACTCGTGGCTGATCCAGTGGCCGTTTTTTCGCTGGCCGAATTGAGGGAGAGGGATGTGCACTTTGTATCAGATACCTGCGCCCCTCCTGTGACCGGGGTGGCGGTGAAGAGATAACAGGGTGCCGTACCGCAACCCGTTGTTGCAGCGGCAATCGAGTAGTATCCATCGGGCGTTATATAGGGGTCAGCGTCAAAGCCCAA
>JBEVXV010000356.1:0-6061 GCA_040505915.1 Sedimenticola sp.
ACAAGGTCATTCCACGACAATAGTGTCTATCTCCACGGGGCGGGTTAAAGTCTTGTCAGAGACAATTACGGTAAGTATAACTAATAAATATGAAAATTAATATAGAATTTTCCAGATTTATGACGTTAAACTCGTAATTGTCTCTGACAATTTGCTGACTTCAACAGAAATGCGGAGGGGTGTAGATAGACGACAATGAAAAAGAAAGGTACTCACGTTTGGCGATACGCAGGAGATGGTCACAGAAACCCACAAAAGGCCTGAACCAATTCCTCTAGGCACAGCTAAGCGGTGCAAAGTCGCCATAATCAGGCAATTATTAGGCAAAATAAAAATGTGTAATTCCGAGACCGAGTGCCAAGACGTCGTATACGGAATAAAACATAACCCAATACACATACCCCATATAGTGATGTACCATATTATGTACAGCATGTCGTGACGAAATGATTACCTATCACCTAATCACGACACGAACATAAATTAATTATGTGAAGAAGGGGGTTTGATGACCGTCTGAGCGGACACCAAGGGGCCAAGAGCAAATAACGCTCGTGACTGAGGAGACATATCTCGCAAGTAGAATTTAATGAACGCGTTCTCCACGCTCCAATAACCAGCTCTCAGTACCTGATCAAGAGGTGTACTGTTGAGCCAGGACCACGAATTTGCCAATGCTCTAACCTCGTGGGCATTCACTTGTACGTGCTCAGCTGACTTGTCCGCAAGTTCGTATGCAGTACGAACTGTCTGGACAATCCACCTAGACACGGTTGACGCCGAAATCTCATTCCTTACATGTTCAAGGAAGGAGATAAACAGCCTACGTCGCCCTCTGCGTAAATCTGAAACCCTATGGAGATATATCCTTAGAGCTCTAACAGGGCAGAGAACAGACGTAGCATCGGAGCCTTCAACCGACTGAAGGCCAGGAATTTCCATGGGCAAGTAAGCAACAGACGGAAGCTGATTCTTGGCCAGAAAACCCGGGAACACGTGTAAGAGGACTGACGAACCGTCAGCCGCAAAACTAACAGCGTTATCTGCAGCAGATAGTGCATGCAGTTCACTCCGTCTACGACCGGAAGCCAATGCTAACAAAAACACGGACTTAAGGGTCAACAGTCTCAAAGAACAGTCAGACAGTGGCTCAAAGGGACTGACTGATATTGCTCTCAATACCAGGGCTAAATCCCATTTTGGTACAGGATATGCCACCCTTGGCCGTTCAAGCTCAAAGCTTCGAATCACCTCGGAAAGCAGCGGTTGATTCGAATAATCAGTTTGAGAAGACTGTCTCAATGTAGAAGTTATAGCAGATCTATACCCTCTAACCGCCGATGGAGAGAATTTCTTCTCCTCGAACAGATAGATAAAGAATTCTGCTAAGGAATTCACAGAAGGAGAGAAGGGATCCACCTTCCGTCTGACACACCAAGCCAACCAAGCCTTCCATCGGCAATCGTAGAGAGCGTTGGTGGAAGGTCGCCTAGCTGAGTAGATGCGTTGGGCAACTTTGTCAGAAATGCCCGCCTGTTGCATGCTTCTCTGCATACTAAGCATGCGTGAAGGTTCAGCATGCTCAGATTCTGATGTAATTGGGCAGACTGAGGTTGCGACAGTAGGTCTGCCCTCAAAGGCAGTCGTAATGGTATGTCCACCAGTAGGGACAACAGACTGTCGAACCAAGGCTGCCCGGTCCACATCGGGGCTATCAGCAGAATTGTACACGATTTCTGTCTGACATTGTGTAGGACCCGCGCAATCAGTGGAAACGGTGGGAATGCATAGGCGAACATCCCCTCCCACGACAGTGACAGAGCATCTGTCGCCCATGCCCGCGGGTCCGGCACCGGAGACACGAAGTCGACTAGTTGTCTGTTCAGCCTCGTGGCAAACAGATCCAAACAAGGAGTCCCCCAATGACGAAATACCTCCCTCAACACGTGTGGGTGTAACATCCACTCTGTGTGAATTATTCGGCCTTCCCGAGACAGGGAGTCTGCCAGAACATTCAGTTTGCCCGGGATGTACCGTGCACACAGGGAGATCGAGGACCCTGCACACAGTTGCAAGATCCTCATCGTCAAAAGGAAGAGGTCCCTTGACCGGGTCCCCCCCTCCTTGTTGATGTAAGCAGCAACCGTCGTGTTGTCCGTGGCTATCAGTACACGACGTGCCTCCATAAAAGGGGCAAAATGACGAAGTGCTAGATAGACTGCACGGAGTTCGAGCATGTTGATGTGCTTCTGTCTCCATGAGGCTGACCACTTTCCCGATATCACATGATCCCCCAGGTGAGCACCCCAACCCGACAGACTCGCATCTGTATAAAGTTCGAGTTCTGGTGGTACCGGGTGAAGAGGAACCATGGCAAACAGGAAGTCGTGTTTTAGCCACTGGGAGACTGACTTCATGAACCAGGGGTGGAGATCGAGCAGGCGATCCCATGACTGTAGTGATTGCTGCCAACGATCTTTGATTTCCCACTGGAGAAGGCGTTTGTGCGTTCGACCCTGTGGTAACAGACGGGCCATTGACTCCATTTGTCCCAGGAGAGAATGTAACCCCCGAGCTGAGACATGGCGTTTGGCTACAAACTGTCTGATCAGTACCTGGATACGGGCGATACGATCCAGAGACGGGCCGACTGAGCCTTCTACCAGGTTGAACCGAGCTCCCAGGAAGGTGAAGCACTGTTTTGGTACTAGTTCCGACTTCTCGTAGTTCGGAACAAAGCCGAGCCTGAGAGACTCTACCAAAACCGACTGCATATGGGACTTTCCCTCCTCCCTGGACTGTGCCGGCTGAAGCCAGTCGTCCAGGTAAACGTGAAGACGGATACCCCGCTGATGAATATAGCGGAGGAATGTCTTCACTATTCGTGAGAACACGAACGGAGCTGGTGCAAGACCGAAGGGAAGGGCCCTGAACTGGTATACCACCCCTTGAAAGACAAACCGGAGGTACTTCCTGGACCTCGGATGAATCGGGACATGGAAATATGCATCTCTCAAGTCTAGAGATGACGCCCAGTCCCCTTTGTTTAGGAGTAACCGGACCGTATCCAGTGTCTCCATCTTGAAATGGGGCGTAACAATAAACCTGTTCAGCCGAGACAGGTCTATTACCGGCCTCCACCCCCCGGTTTTCTTCCGAACCAGAAAGAGTCTGCTGAAAAACCCTCTGGTCGAATGGCGGGGAGTCACCGGCTCGATAGCGTTCTTTGCTAGCATTGCCGAAACTTCCTCCGCCAGAAGCAGACGTCTCTCTATGTCCGTCTGCTTCTGTAATAGATACTTTGGGGGGTGGCGTATCAGTTTTGGTGGGACACGGAACTGAATGTTGAACCCACTCCGGACAACGGATAGTGTCCAAGTATCCGTTGTAATTTTCTCCCAGGCTTTTATAAATGCCTGGAGCCGTCCTCCTATAGGAAGATTTGGCTCCGGCACTGGTGGTGGCGAGTCGTCCCGAGACGAATCGCAAGCCTGGGAGATGGAGCGGGCACCCCTATTTTTGAGCTTTAAAAGCTCCTCTCTTACCGCCCCTCCCCCTGCCTCGTACAAACCTCTGATCTGTTGGAGGCTTGATAGGTGCAGAAGCAGGCGGTTTACTCTTAGTAGTGGAAGCCATGCTGACTTTAGGGGTTGAACCCTGTATCGGCTTCTGCGGCTTATGCTTGATAGCTTGGCCCGATGCTGCCCTCTGCAAGGAAGTTCGTGTCAAGTCATCCTTGTGCAGTTGAGCCACCTCTGGCAACTTGTTGCCAAATAAAGTAGACTGCTCAACTGGCTGCACGCGGAGTGCCGATCGGTCTACCACGTCCAGAGATGATCTGGCCAGACACGCATCTCTGCGAGCCAACAACGGACCAGCAGCAAGCCTGGTTAGAATATCTAGGCTATGAGCCTGGGCCTGCGCCATAACCTGTAGGTATTTGGTAACCTCCCTCAGGTCATCCTGGGTGGGGTCGGGTTTGGACAATATCTTGATGATCCCGCACAGAAAAAGTTCTGAGTGAGAATTCACCTGTATACCAGCCCTAGCTAAGCGTTCCCAAGACTCTAACGTAGCGAACGTTAACGTATGAGCTGATGGAATTGACTGTCCCGGTCGCAACAGTTCCCGGAACCTAGGGTCAATAGGCGGCGGCTCCATAGTCAAGACCGGTTCTTGAGCATCGTAGGAGTGCCTGGCGAAAACGGGTGGAGGACTCAGTTTGGGATATTTTCCCGTTACTAAAGCCCTCGGGTATTGAGGCAACACTCTACCCGGAATCGACATTTGGCCCTGAAGGCGGGAATTTAAACCCGCCAATGAGGTATAAACCTCACGGCACTGCGGGAGAGCCGTATTCGGCACCGTCTTAGCCTTGTCTGCAAAGAAATCTAGAGCTGAGACTCCCTTCTCAGTTTTAGTCTCTGGTAACGGAGGACAAACCCCAGGACCCAACCTACGCCTAAGCGAATCGATTGCTTCGGCATACGTAGGGGGCGAAGGGCCGGCTTCGACCTCGTCCTCCTCCGATGTGATATGTTCATCAACACCGGGGTGAATGCTCAATACCGTACTTCCAGTCTTTGATTGGCTACCAGAAAATAACTGGTCTGAATCGCCATCTTCCTGATCGTACGGATCTGGATCAGGCATCGTGGAAGCGGCCCCAGTATGGGGAGCGGTGGGTGTGATTACGGAGAACACTCCATCAGACCTGCTATCACAATTAGTAGATAGAGGTAAAGCCTCAGTATGACTCGGCTTTGTCTTGCTGCACACGTAAGTAGTTGCAGTAACAGTGCCGGGTACCACCGGATAGCCCGTGCTAGTGGAGCCGGGCCCACCCGGTCCCATAGAACCGGCAATGCCGGTTACCGCCGGGTAGCCGGCAGTCGTGGAGCCGGGTCCTACCGGCCCAACATAACTGGCAGAACCAGTGACAGCCGGGTAGCCGGCACTGTTGGAGCCGGGTACACTCAATGACCCGGCTGCGGGTGCCAAACACCCGCCCGGTTTTTCCATCAGAGATACAAACTGAGCCATAGAACGAAGTTGTTCCCCAGATAAACCAAACATATTTGGTAGATCTGACCCAGAAAACCCCGAAAACTGAGAGGACGAGCTGCGGGTAGCCTTCCCCTCAGAGCCGGTTTTGTGCCTCTTTGATTGGCTAGGGCTCCGGCTAACCCGGCGCCTACCGGCACGGCGATCACGATATCCAGAACCAGAGGAACTGGACCGTGACCTGTAGCGCCTGGACGAGCGCTTCGAGCCGTGCCGGCGGGTTCGTCGGCGGCTCCCGGAACGGGACCGGCGAACATAGCCACGACGACGATCTCTAGGACGACGAAAGTCGGACTGAGACCCGGAGCCAGATGAAGAAACTGATAAGCTTCTAGATCTACTCCTGGCGCCTGAGTTACCACCGGAGCGCACCGGCGTAACCCTGGACAATGCTGGAGTAGAAGTACGACTCCTGCTACGAGAATCGCGTGCCCCGTGACTCGAGGGAGTACGGGCAGTTGATAAATCCGCGGAACCACCAGTCCCGGCTGAGACCTGATAATCTACAGCCATATGGACCGGGGCCCTAGTGTCCTCACTGGAAGAGAGACACCTAGACTTATCAACCCGCTGCATACGTTTCTTTTTGACCAAAGATTTCTGAAACGACTTCCATACATCTTCGGTCCACAACATGCAAATATCACAAGGATTATCCTTGTCACAATCTCTACAAGCGCGACAGAGCAAATGGTTGTCCCAAACCGGTTTAAATTTGGCACAACCAAGTCCTCCCTTACCTGGACACACACGACTGGGTGACGCCATTTCGCACCTGCAAATACACAACGACAATAGTAAACGTCAGTTATGTGCTCTCTGCACAACAAAATACCAACACGTCCTGGCACTGGTATAAACACGAGACAAAAAACTATTGCCTACAAGTCACAGCCAAAGTGAAAAAACACTAAAACAGCAGCCGCCTAGGGTAAGGCCTTTCGGAATTTACAAGCACGTCTTTTCAGTTGCCGTACCGAAAGTGGAATGACCTTGT
>JBEVXV010000357.1:0-7408 GCA_040505915.1 Sedimenticola sp.
AAAGTTTGGGACCTATTGTCTTAGCGGTTCGGTAGAAGAAGACGATTGAAAATGTGGACGGACAGACGACGGACGAAAAGCGATCCCAATAAAAATAGCAATAACCAAGTCATTTTTATGCACCCACAAATTTATTTGGGGGGCATTAGAATTTACCCTCGTCCGTCCGTCCGCACCACCTTGTGCGTTTAAGTCCGTTTCTCAGCCACTATACCACCTACGGCTACCAAACATTCACACAATACTCAGCTATTGCTCAGCATCACATACTGACATATCACATGTGACCTTCATATGACTTTCACCTACTTTTTCCACTTAACTGACTTAGCCATTTTGGACCACCTTGTGCGTTTAAGTCCGAATCTCAGACTGACATATAACACTTGACCTTCATATGACGTTGACCTACTTTTTTCACTTACCGTAAATGCCATTTTGAACTATGTCCTGCTTCCATTGATATATGCTGTGAGTGGGGGCATCCGTGTCCGTGGACACATTTCTAGTTCAAATTGTTATGCCCCCTATGCGATAGCAAGGGGGGCATATTGCTTTGCTCCCGAGGTACGTCCGTACTTCCGTCCGTCCGTGTACATTTGTAAGAGTTTCTCCATCTTTAAATATCTTCAATATTACTTGAAGGATTCCTTTAATACCTAGACAATTGCTTCACCTGGATATCTGTGACACACTCGTGCCACCAGTAGCACGACCTTGACCTTTGTGACCTTTGAAATGCACATGAAACACTTAGCCATTTTTTTACGTCGAAAAGTTTGTAAGAGTTTCATCTCATATCTTCAATATTACTTGACAGATTCCTTCAATATTTTGACACTCGCTTTATCTAAGCATATATGTAACACACTCACACAGCTAGTGACATGACCTTCACCTTTGAGACCTTCAAAATTTAGATGAAAGACTTAGCCCTTTTACAGTCAAGTATGCCATGGGGGCATATCCATGTTTTACAAACATAATGTCTAGTTTTACTCTGTCTTTGGTATATGATTAGTCTGTCAACTGGGATATGCAAAAAGGTCTCAGAATGTTTACCCAACCCTTCTTTGAGCTTGGGGGCGGTGGTCAAAGGTCAAACGTAGAAGAATTGCAATAACATAGTCATTTTTCAGCCTTTTTACTCAGTCGTTGGTATATGATTAGTCTGTCAACTGAATTACAATGCAATTCTAATGAAATTCCATGACATATTTGGAGGTTATTTTAATATTTTCACCGCTAGCGTGCAAAGGGTTAATGACCTAAATATTGACTATATGTGGGCCGCCGGCTGGAAAAAAGGACCTTACAACGTTTGCTATCGACGTAGTCCCAGATCAGCCAGCGCATCCGCGCAGTCTGATCAGGGCCTACGCCGCTCGCCATTCTGTTGCCAAGTAGCCTTACTGCCATCAGCACAACGGTTATATATTATAACCCCACTATGTGGGATTTGAGGATGGTTAGAAGCTGAATTTTAGTCAATATCCTAAGGTCCCTTTTCGCAGCCAGGGGCCCATGTAAAACCTGATTCAATTTATCACTCAATCAATCTATTAGTATAGATAAAGTATGTTGGTCCCTGGCTTTTCGTACTCGAAACTAAGATTCTGTCAGTAATTTGAAACAATTTCTAATTGCAGGACAACGATAGCAAACATCGAAGTATCTCGACCAAGAAATGGATGACAGAAGTTGGCATGCTCGATAGTGTTATGGTTACCCCAGCATCATCACCGGATTTAAATGCAATCGAGAATGTGTGGGCCACACTGAAGGATAATTTAAAGAGACATGTCAAGCCAACCACAAAGGCAGAACTGGTGAATGGGATAAGGTTATTCTGGGAATCATTGACACCAGCTAATTGTGCAAGATACATTGACCATGTGCAAAAGGTTCTCCCTGTGGTAGTCCTGAATGCGGGAGGCCCTTCAGGATATTGACCTACATAATACATGGATCATTTTACAAAACTTCAAGGTCAAATAACTCTTGCCTACAGTGCAGTAGCTTTAACGTTCATCAACGGAACACTGCTTGATTGTTACAAAGTTACTACATGCCAGTCTGTGCATTATATAGTGGACTAGTATAATATTTATATTCTTATACATATGTGGCTGTGACAGGAGAAATGGGGCTTATGGGCTATGCAACCAGTGTAGCCCCGGATCAGACTGCGCATCAGGGCCTAGTTTGTTTGTTTGTTTATTGGTGTTCAGCCCTGAAATTAGAATATCCTGACCTGGTACCAGGTCCATACCACACTAGCTATTGACACACTAGCAGCATACACACTAGCCCCTTCCCCTAAAAGCAGTACCTTTAAGTACTTTGTATGGCGTATAACCTGATTCAACTCTAGTGTACAAGAAGCCAAAATATGTACCTGAGGGTCAAACCAGGTATGTCGGAATTCATATAAGGATGAACCCCTACCGTTAAATTAACCTTCGCATTCTCCCCACCTCCACCCATCAGGGCCTAGACCGTTAGCCACTCAGTGAAACAGCCACCATCCCAATCAAAATGCAGGTGCGTGCTAGTGGACCAAGGGGGCGGCTGGCCATAATCCCATAAGCACATTTAAAAGATCCCATAAGCCCCATTTCTCCAGTCGCGGCCACATATGATGAAGAGCCATCAGGTAGAAGTTATTGTATGGAAACGGAAATGTTCCCACTTAGCAGACAGACAGAGCCATACCAATACCACAGGGGCAATACCAATTTAGCAATTATGATTGTCGTCCGAGACAGGTGCTCTTTGGTGATGATCAAAATCTCTAAATTGTATAACCCTCTGTGAATATTTTGTGAATATTGTATATACTGAAGTGAAACACGGGTTAATAAAAGTAAAAACCAAAATCATATTAATTATCAAGTTCGTTTATTAAACAATATTATAAACACCACTGCGACAATAATCAACCAGTGAGCATGGTGAGCAGTACTACAATAGTAGTCTTTTGTGGTACACCATGAATTTAATATGTGAAAACTACATGTAGCTACCTTGGGACCTTGTCATTTTATACGTGTACGCCTAAGAATAATACACGTTTTACCTCCCTTCAATCATTTTTGTCGCACCAGCTTGCGGAAAGCGAGATATAGTCGGCACTTTGTTGTACAATGTATGTCCGGTTAAAGTTTTCGGTTAGAGTTTTTCAGTCAATGCTCGGTGGGCACAACATGCTGGCCGGGCCACCTAGTTATGTTTTCATCTACACTTTGCAATCCGATCTACAAGTACACCTACAAGCACGTTTCTTCAAAATTTGGTTGTAAAAGCACTCTCACAACCGTACGAGTGAAATAAGTGGAAGCGGTGAGATTGCTTTCACAACCAAATTTTGAAGAAACTTGCTTGTAGGTGTACATGTACCTACATTTTGGCATACACGTATGAAATCACAAGGTCCCTAATAGCTGTCCATACTCATTGGACAGTGCGTTGTACAATATGTGCCATTGGACACTTTTATATTCAGGACAGATATAATGTTAATTAATAGTTTTTGACATACAAATTTTGTGTCCGAGAAAATGGGGTGGGAATTGGCTCCACGACCGTCCATACCTGGACTTGGCCATACCCATTAAAGATACCCACAGACTTAAAGGGGCATGTATGCGTTTAAAAGTGAAAAATATATAAAAATTAAAATGCTTTTAAAAGCTAATACTGATGTCAATTTGATAATTGAACTGGAATACCCAAGGTTTGGTACATTGTACATGCTTTCGCATTATCTGATAATTGTGAGATATTTTTTTCTTATTTTTCTATTAAAACATGTTGTGTGTACTAGTTAGAATCGCCTTGCAGAGGCGATTCTAACAAGTACACACAACACTTGTTTTGATGGAGAATGAAGAAAAGTATCCCAAAATAGTCATTAAATACTCCCATTATCTGCTTCTTTGGTTCAAATAGAGTACCATCAATATAACATGAATTTTGTCAGTTCCAACATTATTTTACTAGTCTAATTTGTCCATGTGGACAAGTTAGAATATGGTGCATGAAACAGTTATTTCCAGTAAGATTAACTGTTTCAATGTGTATAACATGTATACATCATGTTGTGGCAATGAGTTTAGATGAAATACACCAGCTTTCTTTAAATCTAAATGTATGAAGAAACTGACGATTGATCGCATGCATATGTCCCTTTAAAGGTTGATGACAGGATTTTAACTTGAATCCTTGAAAAAATATAAGTCAATTGTTATTACCGTACCTCACACTGGAGGATGGCTTGAGTAAAGATTGGTTTTGTTTGATTTTGCCTTCTTTTGCATATTTTTATATTATAAAGTTTGACATTCAGACTCGTACATTTTGATTTCCAAGTGCTGGAATATACAAAAACAATATTTATATAAAAAAAAGTGTCCTGCAAACTTAGTTTGCAGGATACTTTTTTTAATATAAATAATGTTCAATAGAATATTTTACTCGCCACAACTGCGACTTCAGTGTCATGTAGGGAAGCAACTAAATTCAATACACTAAATACACAAATAGGTATGAAAGATATCGCCAACAGTACTTCATTATAATACATATATCAGACAATGCATCAAGTGTGCGCCAATGTGTGTGTTGACCAGTGTTGGCTAACTCTGCACTTCACCCCATGCACGCTTGCTCATGCCAATGAAGAAACGACTGCAAATCACAAGTTTCTGTATCAGATTTACAAAGGTCAAGGGAAATAAATATCGCATTTCAAAATGGGTGTTGACTAAATTATATTTATATATGAGCCAGGCTATGACATATCAACCCTTATCGCACTGACGTATATCGCCGTAAATGAAATTGATGAAACGTTATATTTTCTGTAAATGATGTCGAAAGTTGACGAAAATTACAGAGCATATGCGGAATTTCATTCCGCATATGCTCTGTAATTTTTGTCAACTTTCGACGTCATTTACGAAACATATAGTTATTTTTGTAAAGCATTTTTGGCCAATTACGGAGAAGCAATTATGTGGTTTTCTCAGAGCCTGACCCATATTATATTCTCCAAAAATATGGAAAATATATAACCTGTGACTCCATGAACCATATATTACATGTATGCCCATTGCAGTTTGAATCAAGGAAGATAATTCAATTTTCTTGCGTTTTATAATATGGGCTTCGAGATTATATAACTTTACCAAAACCTCAGACTCAACCTCAAATTGTTGATTGGTTGCTACTGAGCTTATGCTTCTTTAGTGAACATAGAGTACAACCAACATAACAAGAGTACAATCAACATAACAAGACTTTTATTAGTATAATTTGTCCACGTGGACAAGTTAGAATATGGTGCATGGATGTTATTTTGAAACTGTTTCCATGTGTATAACAAGCATAACTCAGGTTGTGGCAAAGTGTTTAGATCAAAAACACCAGTCTTAATCAAATCTAAATTTGTGATGAAACTGGGTAAGGTGTCCGAATATTTAGGGTTATTACGGTAGACTGTATAATAATAAAAAGTTAAGTAACACATCAGATCAGATTACTAATTCGACATTCGTGCATTGTCGAGTCGTGGCCAGTAGATGGGCGAGAAACCGTATCCATCAATAAGCAATGGTGTGGGATAAGGATATTCCACAGTCGTGGCCACATAATATTGTCAGAAACTCGGCAAGCTCCATTTCTGTCTGGCCACTCGGGTGGAATATCCTTGTCCCAAACTAGTGCATATAAAGAATAATAGTACTTATTTCAAATCCCATCTGTCTCTGGCTGAATAGCCTAAAATAATACAGCAGTGTAAGAGAGGTTTTGACAAAATATGTGGAAATGTGCTGTAATTTTCCTAATGTACATTACATGTACACACATTTATGGTGCACCTTTTCTTTAGGAATTGTTTACCAAAAGTTAATTGTTTTGTTTAATGCTGTTTAACGGACTATCAACAGCTAAGGTCGGTATGGACCTGGCACCAGGTCAGGGTATTCTAATTTCAGGGCTGAATATATTTTTTCTGTGAATATTCAGTTCTGATTTTGGGATTCTCCCCCCAATTCATACAGGTTGAATGCGGGACTCGAACTCGTTGACCCGTGTTTAAATTGCCTTAGCTGTTGATAGGCCGTTAAACAGCATTCCCGAAGAAAAGGGGCACCATAAAATTGTGTACATACATGTATATCGATGGGGGAAAATATGTTTGAAGAACTTGCTTATGCTTACAGCACTTTTCCGCATATTTTCTGAACACCGCTCGTACGTTGGTTTTTGTGTGTTAAACATGTTCGCTCAGCTCAATCGTTGTTTATGCATAAACCGACTTGCACTTTTTAAGGTTTATGGAACGCTAGGTAACATTCTAACTGCAGAGCTTTTTGTCCTATGACGTTTGCCTCTTATGTTGGAGTTTATCGCTATCGCGACACTATGTAACAAATGGTAGTTACGGCCATAGTGGTCATAAACTGCCTCTTCTAGAGCTTGACGTCTCCTAGGAGACAGTCCAGGCTTTCCTCTGCCATAGTAATTCCTACCAACCAGTTCTTGTTCGGAGTATATGTGCTGAGCCAAATTCCAGCCAAACTGGTTCAGTGTGTTGGAGCGCGAATGAATATCACTCACAGTAGTTTTCGAAATCCTAATGGGAGCCGTGGGGGAAATGAATGGAATGTCATTCGCTGACACAATTTCAACGAATGATGCACTCCCCAACGTTGTTGTAGAGTTCATACCAGGCTGTGTCAAAGGAGAAAATTGTGTTTTGTCCTTAGACACAGCAAGCGGCAGGTGTTCTAGAGTTACGACGCCAGTTCCTTCAACATACATTGCTGATGGGTTAGATCTGGCAATGTATGGCTTGATTGGCCCAGGCACATTGCCAGATCCAACCAGTGATGATAGGTTGGAACTGGCAATGCGCGAGTTGACTGGCTCCGTCACATTGCCAGATCCAACCAGTGATGATAGGTTGGAACTGGCATTGTATGAGTTGACTGGCTCCGTCACATTGCCAGATCCGACCAGTGATGATAGGTTAGATCTGGCAATGTATGAGTTGACTGGCTCCGTCACATTGCCAGATCCAACCATTGATGATGTGCTGGAACTGTCATTGAATGGGGAGAATGGCTCAGACACATTGTCATTTCCCACCATTTCATAATCTCGAGTACTGGCAATGTCATTCAGACCATCATTATCATTCCAAAGCCCATCTGACTGCTCTGGTAACACCAACCTATCTGCATATCTCTGGCGTGTTTTTTGGGCTGATGGGAATGGTGAGGGCAGAAGCTCCGACACTGATATGTTTGATGTAAGCATGTTCAGTTTTATTTCCTGAATGGCTGGATTTGTCACATCTGTCAATAGTTTCAATATACTGTCTATCTTCTCCAACGTACTA
>JBEVXV010000358.1:0-4950 GCA_040505915.1 Sedimenticola sp.
ACACTTCTGCCAATCATCACTGACATATCAATTTGAATGTGTTCGCCTTTGGCTTCAAAGTCTATTCCATAGAAAGACTTGTTTGCATTGAACAACGACGGTGTGCGTTCATAATCCATGTTCATCGAATAGTGTCAATAGAAACAAACTGCTAATAAACTGCATGTACAATTCGCATAGGAGAGTTTAGTTGCGTCAATTATATACATATGCAAGTCGTTCCATTGAACAACAACATGCGACTTTAATCCGAAATACGACTAGCCGCGGTATGACATCGCACCCGTTTCACGTGATTATCTGAATATAAAGTGTGTCACCAAAAGAATATACAATACACACGCATTATTATGATGATGAACTGCATCATTTGAAATTACAAGTTGCAAGCGTCGTAGAAAGCTTGATACAGTTAGTGCACATGCAGAGGTATTTGATTTACTTATGAAATATAGTCTACGTTACTATTCATGATTGCTCAAACGTTATTGCCCAACACGTACAACGCTTACCAGAGAATACAGGTTTGTTAGCCAAGGGTTAGCGCGTGCATTTCGAAAACAAAGTAGAAATACAACCAATTGTTTAATTGCACCAGGAACCAATAGTATTATTTGTCCCTGATTGCACGTTTGCCTTTTTGTTGCGATAATCATCTTTACAATACATTGTTAATTGCTACAATTAAAAAGCAGACAGTTTAAGGACAATTATGGAGAATAAATGTTCTAACTGCGAGAGTGAGTTTAAAAGAAGACCTAATAACAAAGGCTATTATAGGTTTTCTCTTGACAATACGTTGCCACAGAGTGACAGCATTGCCAAAGATGCTCTTGGGAACTTAACCGGGAGC
The DNA here is from genome assembly GCA_040505915.1 of Sedimenticola sp. Classification (GTDB taxonomy): domain Bacteria; phylum Pseudomonadota; class Gammaproteobacteria; order Chromatiales; family Chromatiaceae; genus Vondammii. The sequence goes on from JBEVXV010000358.1 coordinate 854, forward strand.
CAGTTCACCCCTGTTTCTAGCAAAAGAAAGGGGAAGTTTATGTGCCCATCATGTTGGTCGAAACTGGCCGATACTGTTCAGTACAGAAGAAAAGTAGAGGATTTCTGGAGTTGTACTGAGCATGGTAGCTACATAGGTCAGAAAAGAAAAGGCACCAATGAACAGTCAGGTACAAGCAAGGTGCCAAGATTCACCACAAGTACACCGGCTTCATCGAGAGAACACACACAGCCAGGCGATACGTCATTTGAACATCTGGTAATAACACCAGTAAAGGTCACTGGAACAGTCCGCAAAACTCTGTTTAAGCCCAGCAAAACTGCGAAGTGGGATACCATTGTGAAGGCAGTTCGTACGCGACAGTACGGGAGGGCAATTAGTGGCCTGTTTCATGCAACCAAGGGCTCTCAGAAGCAATTTCTGAAGTTCTTGAAACGTACGATAAGAAAAGAGGTTAGCAGCCTCATCCATGAAGAAATTGCTCTTGGCATGGAAACGACTATCCCAAATATAGGATCGTTCAGCTGGAATGACGTAATTGCACAACTGAAAATACAATCGCCAGTCCTGGAAACAGTACTTCGGAGTGCAATTACAACGCCATCAACTGAAGAGACGCTAAAAAGAGCGAAATCAATAAATCTGAAGCCACATCTTGGCATAGCCGCTGCTACGCTTCTGCACGCACGAGCCCCAAGGAAAGTAAATTTCCTTCAAACACTACTGTCAATCCAATTCTGGAGGGGCGGTTTGAAGAGAGAGACGATAAAGCAATTGGCACATACTGGTATATGCATGAGCTATGCGCATACGCTTAATGCAGTAGACAAAATTAGAGAAGGATTCGATAAGGCAGCCACAGCGTCGAAAGAAGGAGTCGAGCAATCTCTTGGAATGGCAAAGGAGGCACTCATCCACCAGACTTCCGAATTAGAATTGTCCGTCGCAATGGCGAATACTGTACCGAACATAGAAGACGAAGTGAATGGGCCGTCTGATGCAGAAGATAATTTGGAAGATGATGCTAACGATGTATCCGATGGAGAAGACGCACATACAGACGATGATGCTGATGCAGATGAGGTGGTGTCGGATGAAAGCGATGAAGAATGTAAGGACGGGAATGAACTTGAAGACACGCCACCAATTGAAAGTACAATCACTAATGAACCCGTCGCAGATGAAGTGCATGGGGGATTTACCCTATGCTGGGACAATGTTGGCAAAAAGGTAATATCTCGAAATCCGTCAGAAACAAGGACAAATGCATATATGAACATGGCCCTTGGCTATATGGCTATTAATAGAGTCCCAACAACCGGATTAAATTCCGCAGCCACAGATGTCAAACAGGCATGTGATATGGATGCAGATTGTTTCCTTCCACACGTGGGTGACTTCTGTGAACTGAGGAACAGAATGTCCACCATAATTGAAAGATATATTTGCAGGCACCTAGAATGGTTTAAAACGCATTTTTCAGAGGTACCTGAGGCGCATATACTTCACGAACATTCGTACCAGTCTAGTAAGAAGAGCGTCATATTGAATCTAGGCGTGTTCGATGAAAACCCATGCAGCACACAAGGAGCCATAGGAATATACCAACGGCTTCAAAAGTACGTTCCTTCTGCTAATGATGAGCCTATCACAATTTTAGTATATGGCGATGGTCTAAGCTGTGAGAGAGGAAACGACGCACATAGGGCAAGATCGAATGGACTGAGCGCATGGGAACGTCTTGATGGATTGGAGCCGGCAGCTCAAGAGTTCCATAAGGAGATGATATTGCTTCAGGACTATTTCGATGAATTCTTTAGCGCATCGAGCTCCTCAGATCGTGGCACTCTAGTGCAATTGAAAAATTTGTTCAATTTCAGAACGGTGAAAGCAGACATATCAGATAACTTCACACACGCCTGGGAGTTAATGTGTTTGACAACAGAAGGTTTGGTATGTCTCCATGTAATGGAGATATTGGGAATAGAAACTCCACTCAGTAGACCAACAAATGCACCACCAATCATAGAACGGGGTTCAGTTGACGAGAAGAAGGCCTACATCAGCGAAGTATCAAAGACAGTGGTCGATGCATTGTGGCATGAAACAGATACGTCCAAACTTCACGAGGTGCCACCAACTCCACCTACATATACTTACTGTGTTTGTCATGTTGACCTCGGTGATGATGTACCAATGATTGGATGTGAAAACGGTGAGAGCTGTTATGGAGATGAATGGTATCACTATAGGTGTATTGGGATGAAACAGGAAGATGTACCAACGGATGACTGCATGTAGAAAGAAAGGACCAATGTCCGACTATAAGAGGAATCATTCCATCGCCATAGCATGGAGGGGGCTGAATCTACTATGTAGACGCGACGCAGTAAGAGAGGGAGATGGGCCGGCCATTGTCTCGTTCTGGAAACTCGACATCATAAGTTTCCTTTCCAAACGACACCCGAAGTACTTCATATTGGCACATCGTCTGCTGGCGTCCTTGAATGGGTGGCTCCCAGAAAGGTTGCGCCACGACCTGATCTGGAACAGAACTGTCAATTACGGTGGAGGGATTGGACGTAATTTGCCAATGGATCTCATGAATGAAATCTTGAACAGGTTGTTTAAGGACTTGCTGTGTTCGGCACAAGGCAGATACACGGATACCACCGTGCAGCGATGTGGGCAGCTGGTCGGGCCACTGGGCGAATCACTAGATAGTGTCTTCGACAGTAATGTAATCGAGAACGAAGTGTACAGACATAGGAGAAGATCGTCCAACCGCGACAGCAATGTTCATGCATTGATCGAGTTTCTGCTTGACGAACGTCTGTTTTCGTATGAAAATGGCAGACACCACCGAGCATTTCCAGCCTTCACACACGACGAGAATCCGAAAAACCCGAGACAGTTTGCACAGAAAGTGAAGAAACTGGCAAAGAAGTTAGATCGGCGTAGAAGTATCATAATAAATGCGTAAACGCACATGTTGACATTTGATCAGTGAGACATCATATTGTGACAGATGAACACCGATTAATGTAATACACGTTTTGGTGAATCCAATTGGACTTGTGAGCAACTAATCAAACGTGAAGTGTATGGACTGCCTTACCACACACCTGATTTTTGCTCAATAAAAGAAACACGACATCACTGAACGTAACTACCAGACAAAGCACGTCGCGATCAGGGGTTTAGTCTGTCCGTTCATCTGTGTCACAGAATGCGATAAGATAGTCAATGTAAATGGCTCAAACACCGCATAACAATGGATAAGCGCTATTCAACGTAAATAAGGACACATGGACACTGAATGTGAAAACATGCACAATTATCTGATTGACTGTAGAGCTTAACGCCCATCAAAGGAGGAAAATAATAGCAATAGTGTTAGAAAGCACTATGATACTTTTACAGCCGTCGCGCGGCGCAAACTCCAGAGTAGTGGTATGTGTTTGATCTGCTATGTCTGCTTTCACCGTAACGACTGGGGTTAGAATGACAAATTTTAGATTACGCATTACAGCACATCACCTGATGGTGATCATGTATACGAAGTATGAATTCGATTGGTGGCAAACTGTGGGAGAGGTTCTCTGAGCCAGAGAAAAGTGACAATCATCAGTTTGTAATCGAAAAATGGCCACAATGGTGAATCCAATTTGACTTGAGAGCAACTAATCAAACGTGAAGCGTATGGACTGCCTTACCACACACCTGATTTTTGCTCAATAAGTCGAAGTATATAAGAATAACAATCCAAAGTAATGTTATGAGTTTTATCTGAAATGTCAGCCGTAAAGACGAGCTAGAATGACAACTTTGAAGTTACGCACTACATCACTTAATGGTTATCATGCGTATGATTTTTGCTCAATAAGTCAAAGTATATACGAATAACAATCCAGTAATGCTATAGTTTAATATTATTTGTCTGCTTTTATCGTAACTACTGGAGGTAGACTGGCAAATTCTACTACTGATACAAATCACCTCTATCTAACGCCTATGTACTTACGAGCAAATAGTCAAACGTGAAGTGTATGGACTGCCTTACCACACTCCTGACTTGCTCAATAAGTACATGTAAC
>JBEVXV010000359.1:0-413 GCA_040505915.1 Sedimenticola sp.
AATGTTGACAGGTATTTTGATTTCCTTCACATTATTCACATGTTGTTTATCCCTGGTTGATGTCAGATGTTGTGGTAGGGATCAGCACGCTGATGGCGAAAGACTGTTGACACTCTTGGCCCCAGTCCCAGTGTACAAACTACAGCTATTCATGACCAAATGCGAGAAAATTTCTCTTGCGCCACGAAAACGCATGACACCGAACAGGTCCGGCCTTCTTTACATAAGCCTCGTGTTGATATCAATCTCAAATGATGTCCAAGCTAATCCAGGACCCAGAACCCCCAAATTCCCATGTGGTATCTGCAATAAAGCTGTCAGAAATGGCCAAAATGCCGTACAATGTGACTCGTGCGATACTTGGTTTCATGTAGGCTGTGAAAATATGGGTCTTCAGACATATAGGATACTTG
>JBEVXV010000359.1:423-3850 GCA_040505915.1 Sedimenticola sp.
TGATAGCTACTCCTGGAATTGTTTACTTTGCGGCCTACCAAACTTCAGCTCGAGCTTCTTCGACTCGTCGGCATCACTCACTACATCTAACATGTTCAGTGATCTAGACTTGTCAGCCTCACCCATACGCCTGACATCGACACCTATGAAACGCACTGACTCGCAGAACAAAAACAAACAAAACAGGCCCCGAACACTCAAATTACTTAACATAAATTTTCAGTCCATCGTCAACAAGCAAGCAGAGTTCTATGCCCTATTAGACGAGGAGAAACCCGATATTGTAGTTGGTACTGAGACCTGGTTGTCTCCAAACATTTTGAGTAGTGAGCTATTCCCTGCAAATCTAGGTTACACCCCGTACCGAGAAGACAGGAAAAGCACCACCACACGTAGTGGCGGCGTCATTATTCTGGTAAGTCACAGACTTATCTGCACTGCCAAACCAGATTTCAAAACGGACTGCGAGATCACATGGGTAAGCATTGAAGTTGTAGGTGCCAAACCCACCCACATTGCAGCCTTCTACAGACCACGAGAAGACGACCTCATTAGCATAGAGGAACTGAGAAAGTCTGTGGAACAGGTAAGCAAAAAGAAGGGAAATATTTGGATCTCCGGCGACTTTAATCTACCAAAATTAATTGACATGGGATAACAACGAACCTGTAATAAGGGATGACTGTCACAACATGCAAGTATATGAGTCGTTCATAGACATACTCCATGACTTCAACCTCACCCAAATGGTAACCCAACCCACCAGATACAACAATATTTTGGACCTATTTCTTACCACAAACAATACGCTAGTTGAGAAGGTAAGTAGCCTACCAGGCCTGGCAGACCATGACATAGTTTCTGTAAGCATTAACCTCAAAGCGAAGATGACGAGACCCAAACCACGGTATGTACAATTATTCAAGAAAGCAAACTGGGACGGCATAAAAGAAGGGATGAGGGCATATCGAGAACAGTTTCTTTCCACATCAGAAGGTAAGTCTGTGGAATCACTCTGGGTTGATTTTACCACATCACTAAACAAGTTAGTGGATACTTACATCCCCCGGAAACTCGTCAGCGGCAAATACTCTCTCCCTTGGATGACACAGGCAATTAAACGTAAGATCAGGAAGCGGGATAAATTGTACAGACACCACAGAAAAACAGGTAACCAACAATCTCGGAAACTTTTTCTCCAAACCAGGCACATCGTCAAGGCAATGATTAAGGTAGCGTACGGTGACTATGTTGAGGGCTTGCTAGGACTCGGACCCATAGACCAGGATAACCCAGGCTCTAGCTCGCCGGTAAATACAAAGAAATTATTCTCCTTTCTCAAGAGCTCCAAACAGGACCAACATGGCATTTCCCCCCTACAGAAGGATGGTAAGCTGTGCTCAGACACTCGAGAGAAAGCAGACATATTGAATGACCAATTCAGGTCAGTATTTACCCCAAAAAGTCCACTGCTCCTCTCACAACTTAGCCAAATGAAGGTACAGGAACTAGCCGAAAAATCCTTATTGGATCCGACAAAATCTCCACTGAGCCCTAGTGCATGTCCTATCATGCCTGACCTGCACATCTCAACAAAAGGTATACAAACTTTATTAAAAAACCTTAAAACAGAGAAGGCGTCAGGCCCGGATAAATTACAACCTCTCCTACTCAAAGAACTGAAAGACGAAATTTCCCCCATACTACAGGTAATCTTTACACGATCTCTGGAAACAGGTGTCATGCCAACTGAATGGGCCATCGCGAATGTAGCTCCATTATTCAAAAAAGGTGAGAAGTCATTAGCTGAAAATTACCGCCCAATCTCCCTTACATGCATACTATGCAAGGTCATGGAGCACATTGTCACCTCAAACCTTTGCAGGCACCTGAATTCAAACAACATACTTTATGACTTACAACACGGATTCCGCGAAAAGCGCTCCTGTGAAACCCAATTAGCCATGCTCATTGAAGATTTAACCAGGAATGCCAGTATCGGCAAACAGACCGACCTAGTCCTACTTGACTTTAGCAAAGCCTTTGATAAAGTCAATCATGAAAAACTATTATACAAACTCCACTGTTATGGTGTCCGAGAAAATACACTAAACTGGATCAGAGCTTTCCTTAACGGCAGAAGTCAGAAGGTAGTAATTGAGGGGGAGGAGTCCGGGTCAGTCCCGGTCACCTCTGGTGTCCCTCAAGGCTCCGTACTAGGTCCCATCCTCTTTGTAATCTACATAAACGACCTTCCGGACCATATTATATCACAGGTGCGTCTTTTCGCGGATGACACTGCAGTTTACATCACTATCAGACATGAGGACGATGGCAAAACACTACAACATGATCTGGACACACTCCAAGTCTGGGAAAAGAACTGGGACATGCACTTCAACCCTTCAAAGTGCCAGATCTTACACATCAGTCGGACTAAATCACCGGTCACGTCCTCATACACTCTGCACGGCCAGGTATTAGAGGCAGTCGCATCAGCCAAATACCTCGGCGCCACCATTAGCAACAACCTTTCATGGAACCAGCATATTACAAACATCACTAACAAAGCAAACAGTACACTTGGGTTTGTCAAACGAAATATAAAAACTACAAACCCAAAGGTACGTGAACAGACCTACAAAACTCTAGTCCGTCCCCAGATCGAATACGCTTCTGTGATCTGGGACCCATATACACAACAGAACATAAACAAAATTGAGATGGTCCAGCGACGCGCAGCTCGCTGGACCGTAAATGACTACTCTCGGCAGTCGAGCGTCACTGACATGTTGTCCAGTCTAGGGTGGTGTAGTCTACAGGACAGGAGGACCCAGGCCCGTTTATGCCTTTTTTACAAAATCGTCAACAGTCTTGTAGCTATACCTCTCCCACAACACATACAACCGTCAAACAGAATTTCTCGTTACTGCCACTCCATGACTTTCCGACAAATTCATACAAACACAGACTTTTATAAATACTCGTTCTTCCCTCGTACTGTGGTGCAGTGGAACTCCCTGTCAGAATCAACAGTGACCCAGCCCGATCTTGAACATTTCAAGACGTCGCTGGGCACTGCCCGTAGTTCCCTCCCATAAGACACCATGGATTGTTTTTAACCTACTTTTATCTTTCGATCTATTTTAACCTTTCATCCTTTATCTTATCTTCACACTTATTTTGCTGCTTTTTATCTATTAACTTGCTCCTGACGCGCAGCCTGCTAAAAATCCCCGCGAGGGGGTATAGCAGTATATAAAGAAAGAAAGAAAGACTTTTCGCGGTTTCATCGACGATAACATTAACAATTTGTCTTTGAAAGTTCTGTTTTCTACGAAAAAATCTTCTTACGCAGTTTTACTTATGTGTTTAAATCAGTCAATGTGTTTGGTATCTTGTACATACAATTTAAAGCTGAAAGCAC
>JBEVXV010000360.1:0-8227 GCA_040505915.1 Sedimenticola sp.
CTCCTTTATTTCTGGATCCAAATATTTCTCTAAATCAACTATATTCCACTTTCCTATGCAATCGCCACAATACAAACCACAAGACTAACTACGGGCCGTTACTACAGGAGAGCAACTCGGCTTGAGCGAACCCTCCATGCTGGGAACATACCTCCTGCTGCACGGGGAACTTGAAGTACCAGGTTGGCATCTCAAGTCAGCATAACGCACTAACCCATAGTGAAACTTGAAGTCACCAATTTAGAGAGCGGTTCATGCTGATTTATTTCTCTGAATGGCAGCCTGCATATAGTCCTATATTTCCCAAGTTAATAGCGTTGACACCGGAGGTGGCAATCATGCATGTACCCGAGCCCGTACTGGTGGTAAAACGCTTCGACCGACAACCCAGTGACGAAGCCATACAGCGGCTACATTGCATCGATAGCGGCCAAGCCCTCGACCTGGGTGTTAATTACAGGTACGAACGAAACTATGGCAGCGGTCGTAATGTAGCCCATATACGTAACGGTGTCAGCCTTGAATGCGTGTTTTCTATTGCCGCCCTGAGCCAGGCAGAAGCGGCCACCCGGATGGGCCTACTCCGCTGGAGCCTGGTGCAACATCTGATCGGTAACAGCGATGCCCACGGAAAGAATCTTTCGTTTCTGGTTGAACCCGGTGGTCTGCGCCTATCCCCCCTTCGATGACATGATCTCTGTCAGTATCTACTCTGGCTCCGAGCATGAGGCCGCTATAGGGAAGTCCATTTTGAGTCATTTTTTCCCGCTCATTTTCGTTGAATAAGAGTAACTATTCGTCTCAAATGACCGAAAAAAAGGGACAAAATGGGCTTTCCGCAGTAGGTGTTCTATTCTCGGACAGGCTCCTCGACTTCTTCATGGTGATGCCCCCCACCCCTCGGCTCGATCCACAACTCAAGGCCCAGGGTTTCCAGAGCCTGCAGCACTTTGCCGATCTCCGCCGTCTCTTTCCCACGTTCGAACTCTGAAAGAAAGCGCGTACTCACACATCCCAGTCCCGAGACACGCTCCAGGGTGTATCGCCTTGATTTGCGGTGTGCACGCACCAATGCGCCCAGATCTTTGACGCTGCTGATACGGCCATATTGTGGGATATTTTTTATCATATTCTGTCTAGTATTTTTTTTACAGTACGGTATAAATATAGCTTACCTCAATCAATTTCGCTAAATTTTTTACCGTACTGTAAAAAAGACAGTAATTTCAATCTACAAAGTCAATCGATTCCCTTGTGTCATCGACGGAGCAAACCGAATTCTGGCGATAGTAATGCCGTAAACACACTGGCAGAGAGGATAAACGTGGCACCATCCCCGCCACTGCACCACCCATCTTGCAGCGCCTGGGTTTAGAGTCCGAGGCATTTGTGAATACCTATTCCGGGATGGTGAACACTGATTCTGGAAAATCCGGAAAAGTGTTCACGATGGGCCAGAATATGCATTTAAAGATTCAGAAGAAAATTTCATTTTTGTGCTACCATTAAGGGGTACATTAATTGAGGCGTCGATATGAAAACTGTTGGTGTAAGAGCGTTAAGAGAAAATCCTGGGGTACTCAGCCAGTCAGCAAAATCCGGCGAGGTTGTTTTGCTGACCAACAGGAGCGTCCCTATGTCTCTGACGGTTCCATTTGATGATTATCTATTGGCAGAAGGTGTGCATATCGATATCGCAGTCAAGCTGTTCGAGGAAGAGGTGCTGACTCTGGCCAAAGCCGCAAAGGTGGCCAAGATGTCAATGGCTGCATTCATGGAGAAGCTGGCAGCACTGGATGTGGTCGTGATTGAGCAATCTAAAGATGAGCTATTAGAGGACCTGGAGGGCCTGGGTGACTGATGTTGTTGTCAGTGATGCCGGGCCGCTGATTGCGCTGGGAGCATCTGGTCTACTGCCTGAACTTGGAAATCTGTTCAGGGTTATTTATATCCCTCCAGCCGTCGAACAGGAGGTGTTATGTGACCTTTCGAGGCCAGGTGCACCTGAGATTAATGGAGCGCTTGTGAATGACTTGCTCACGCGCAAGAGAACGAGCGATAAACAAGCATTAAAGGCGCTGACAGAATTGCTGGATCCGGGCGAGGCTGAGGCCCTGGCGTTGGCCGGTGAATTGGGTGTAGCGATCATCCTCGATGAGAAAAAGGGGCGTCGCGTAGCCAAAAAAAGAGGCATCACTCCCGTTGGCACTGGAGCAATTCTAATAAAGATGAAACAGAAAGGAATCATTAAGATAGTCGAGCCTTATCTGGATCTCCTTCGCAGTAACGGTTATCGGCTATCACCACAATTATGCCAAGACATTCTTGCCTTATGCGGGGAAGACTCCTCACAAACCTATGGCGGATGACGGGGTCATATATGGTTCGCCCCGCGATGCAAGGAAAAAGTTCGTTCGTGACAAAAAGAGTATTGCGTTCATATATCCGGCCTTTAGGTGAGACAACATTTGCCTCTGGCACTGATGAAATCCGCATAATCATCGGGATAATCATCGGGGACACCCATCAACTGGCTCACCCAAGATGATGGGGCTCCTGATCATCCCAGTTAAGTATACTGTCCCCGGAATTCCAATACCTCGCCCATGGCACCTTGGGCATGAGCCCGCTTGCTCTAGTTTCAATCACTCTTCATCACTTCACCCGGTACTCTTCGTTTTTCCACTGCCACCAGACAGATAAGCCAAATAGTATCCGTTTTTATCGGCTCATCCGGGGGGTGATTGGTGGTGGTTATTTTGATGGGTGTCTTTGCTATTTTTCCTGGTTTATGCGTTGCCTGAATGAGCCCGCTTGCTCTGATTTCACTCGTTCATCATCTCATCACCCAGTACTCTTCATTTTCCCTCTGACACCACACAGATAAGCCAAATAGTACCCGTTTTTATCGGCTCTACGGGGAGGTGATTGGTGGAGATTGTTTTGATGGGTGTCTTTGCTATTCAAAACGAACGAAGTCAATATCCTTCAATTCTGGGCAGGAGCGTTTCCACAAGGGATAACGCTCTACTAATAAGGCACGCGCCATGCTTTCATTGCAGTGTTGAGTAATATGCTCACGAAGTGTCATGTTTTCAGGCATTTTGGATTCCGTTTAATAGGCTATAAACGAAAAAACTGGAAAAAATTTATTTACTCGCGCAGAGCACAAGACAAGAAACATCAGATCACAACGATTCTCTCATTGGCAGCTGCAGCCATTCTTTGCGGTATGCGTGGCTACAAAGATATTTCTCTGTGGGCGCAATCACTGGGTAATAATGCTCGTAGCCGGTTTAAGTGCAGAAAACGCAATGGTCGTTATGAGGTGCCAAGCAGATCAGTGATTCGCAATATCTTGATCAGTGTCAATCCAGAACAGCTGGACTCAGCCCTAAACGCCTGGAATGCACAATATAGCAGTATGGATGATAGCTTAGCTATTGATGGTAAAACCATGTGCAAGGCTATTGATAAGGAGGGTAGACAGACACACATCATGAGTGCAATTGGCCATCAAAGCGGCCAATGTTACGCTCAAAAAAGTGGGGGACACTCCCGGTAAAAGGCAGTGATGAGGAAAAACAAACCAATGAGATCAAAACGGCAGCCCCCATGCTCGACACCATTAATATTGAAGGCAGAACCATCACAGCAGACGCGCTGCTCACACAACGTGAGTTTGCTCGTTATCTGGTCGAGGATCGAGGTGCGAACTATCATTTCACTGTGATAGGAAATCAACCAGGTCTACTTGAAGATATTTCCCTTTATTTCCAGAATACATCCAAGGATGTCGACTTTACGCACACGGGCAATGGTGATCATGGACGGATTGAGACACAAAAAATATGGATTACAACAATACTGAATCAGCATCTCGATTTCCCCCATGTGCGGCAGGCCTTTATGATCGAGAGAGAGTCCATTATCAAAAAGACCGGCAAGGAATCCCGGGAGATCGTCTATGGTGTTACCAGTGTACCCACAGACCAGGCGAGCCCAGAACAAATTCTGAACGATAACCGGCAACACTGGAGTGTAGAAAGCTGCCACTACATCATCGACTGGAACTATGATGAGGATCGCAGCAATATCCGCACAGGCTTTGGGCCGGAAAACGTCACCCGCCTACGATGGTTTGCCATTGGCTTGCTCAAGAGCAAGAAATGCAACGAAACTATTCCCGAAACGATGAAAAAACTGCTGATGAATACGCGGGCAGTCTTTGACTTCCTGAAAATGACTCGGAACTCCAACCCTCTTTCAATGAGTTAGGGGTTAGCGTGAATTTGCCGTGAGAAGGTGCAGCCTAGTGGTTGTTTCGACGCAGCAGCAAAACCGCCAAGCCAGAGATGAAGAGCCACAACGATGGCGGTAGCGGAACAGAGTTCACTTCGTACTCGTAGTTGAGCACCAGGTTGTTGTTGCTTTCGTCCAGGCTCAGGAACCAGGCTGAGTGGGCAGGGTCATAGTCATTGCTGAATGATCCTAAAACCAGGTTGAACCAGATACTGTCAAAGTCGCCGATGAGGCTGTCGTAGCTGAGAATGGTGAAGCTGTGGTCCAGCAGATCATCAAAGTTCATTGCATCGCCTGAACTGTTGTCCGCCATCAGGCTGATAACGTCGATGTTGAATGGTTGTGCCTCGCTGAGACCACTGATGTCCCATCCATTGACAACCTCGATCAGATCCCATCCTGGATCGCTGCCGCCGGTGCCGGTAAAGTCATTGATCTCCCACTGGTATGTACCACCAGCTCCCCAGATCAGTCCCCCGCTGAATGTCTGGGTGCCGGGGCTGCTACCCGGGGCCATGATACCGCCGCTGCTCACCGTTGTCAGACCGTTAACTGTACCGCGGCCCTGAAGGATACCTCCGCCCAGGACACTGACACCATTTGCAGCATTGAGGGTACCGTCCACAGTAGCCCGTCCGCCGTTGATGGCCACCGAATCGGCGTCTGTCTGGCCGTTACCAATGGTCAAAGTGCCTGAATCCCACACACGCAGGCTCCCACCCACGTTGACCTGGCCGCCGTTATCCACATTCAGGCTGCCTTCCCCTCCGGCACCAACATGATTGCCGCCGATGGAGAGATCGCCGCTGGTTGTCCAGCGGCCGTTGTTGCCTTGAACACTTGCCGTTCCGGTACGTACACCGTTGCCATCGTTGATAGCTGTAGCATCCAGAACACCGTTAATACTGTTAAGCGTGCTTCCTGTGCCAACCTGGATACTACTGGTGCCGCGCAGGCCTCCGGTGCCGCTGACGGTGACCGCACCGCCTTCCAGCGACCAGTTGCCGGCTCGGGCAGAACCGCCGCTGATCTCCATGCTGCCGTCATTCCAGAACCTGCCGGTTCCAATGACATCGAGCAGGCCTCCGTCACTCACGCTGATGAGTCCAGTGCCGCCGTTCCCAGAACTTATGCCACCCACGTCAAGAGTGTTGGTGATCCAGCTTGAACCGACACCCTGTACTGTGACCTCACCAGAGCCAGTATTCCCGTAACCCAGGATACTACCGGCGCTGTTCAGGGTGCCACCGTTAGTCACCGTTACCGAACCCGTGCCGTTATCGCCGATAACTATAAGGGAATCAGCATCCAGAAGGCCGCCATTCGTCACCGTTGCCTTGCCTGTTGCGCCGGCATAGCGGCCAAGGGCGAAGTAGCCTGTTGTACGCCATTTGGAACCTGAACCATCAATGATTGCGGTTCCACTGGCCGTAGTGGTATGGCCCAGGTAACTCTCCCCGCTCACCACGCTTGCGCCATCTTCTACCGTCAGGGTACCGCTACCGGAACCTCCCACATTGAACAGGCCATTATTCCATGTAGAGCCTATTCCGGTGACAAGGGCACTGCCCTGGGAACCGCCATAATCACCGATACTGGCAGCACCGGAACTGAACTGGGTACCGCCGGAAAGGGTCAGATCGCCCTTGCGGCCATTCAGCCGGCCGAGCAGAACCCAGTCATAGGCCCCATCGGTCTGGCTGGCGTTGTGCAGCGTCAGCTCGGCACGGCGGCCGGTATCAGAGCCCTGCACCACCAGGTAGCCGGCACCGAACTTGAAACTGCCGCCGTCCACCCGCAGGCTGCCGTCGTTATGATTGAGGGTGCCGTCAGCACTGTCGATACTTTTAGTGGTGACTGAGCCGCCGTCGATGGTCAGACTACCCTGGTTCCATAGTTTGAGTGCAGAAGACACTTCCAGGCTGCCACCACTGGTGATGCTCACCTGACCACTGCCGCCGTTCATGGTATCCCAACCGCCCACAGCAAGGAGGTTGGCATACCAGCTTGAGCCGGCACCATCCACGGTAACACTGCCCTGGGCACCCGCAGAGGAAGAGCCAAGAGCGGCCAGCTTGCTTTCTAACCGACCGCCACTGCTCACCGTTACCGAGCCCGTGCCGCTCTCACCGACAACTAACCATGAATCAGTATCCAGCAGGCCGCCGTTTGTCACCGTTGCCGTGCCTGTTGCACCGGTATAGCGGCCAAGGGCGAAGTAACCAGTTGTTTGCCATTTGGAGTCTGAACCATCAATGACGGCGGTTCCAATACCGGTGGTGGTATGACCCAGGTAGCTCTCCCCGCTTACCACGCTTGCGCCGCCTTCTACCGTCAGATCGCCGCTGCCGGAACCACCGACGTTAAACAGGCCGTTGTTGTTCCAGGCAGAGTCCGCTCCTGTCACAAGAGCACTGCCCTGGGAACCGTAATAGTCACCGATACTGGCAGCACCGGACCTGAACCGGGTGCCGCCGGAAAGGGTCAGATCACCTTTGCGGTTTTCCAGCCTGCCGAGCATAACCCAGTCATAGGCCGAATCAGTCTGGCCGGCGTTGTGTAGCGTCAGATCGGCACGGCGGCCGGTATCAGAGCCCTGCACCACCAGGTAGCCGGCACCGAACTTGAAACTGCCGCCGTCAACCCGCAGACTGCCGTCGCTATGATTGAGGGTGCCGTCAGCACTGTCGATACTTTGAGTGGTGACTGAGCCGCCGTCGATGGTCAGACTTCCCTGGTTCCATAGTTTGAGTGTCGAAGAGACTTCCAGGCTGCCACCATTGGTGACGCTCACCTGACCACTACCGCCGTTCATGGTATCCCAACCGCCCACAGCAAGGAGGTTGGCATACCAGCTTGAGCCGGCACCATCCACGGTAACACTGCCCTGGGCACCCGCAGAGGAAGAGCCAAGAGCGGCCAGCTTGCTTTCTAACCGACCGCCACTGCTCACCGTTACCGAGCCCGTGCCGCTCTCACCGACAACTAACCATGAATCAGTATCCAGCAGGCCGCCGTTTGTCACCGTTGCCGTGCCTGTTGCACCGGTATAGCGGCCAAGGGCGAAGTAGCCTGTTGTTTGCCATTTGGAACCTGAGCCATCAATGATTGCGGTTCCACTGGCCGTAGTGGTATGGCCCAGGTAACTCTCCCCGCTCACTACGCTTGCGCCATCTTCTACCATCAGGGTACCGCTACCGCCGCCACCCACGTTGAACAGGCTGCTGATATTCCATTCAGAGCCGGTCCCGCTCACTCGGGCGCTACCCTGGGAGCCGGGCAAATGGCCTAGCCAGACTGCCTGCCCACTGGCCTTGCCGCCATGACGGATGCCCATCTCGCCGCTGCTGCTGTAGCCCACCATAAGCTGGGCACCGCTGTTCCAGTCAGCATCGCCAACATAGATCTGGGTGGAGTCGTCCTGGGTGTAGATCTTGCGTTCTTCAAGATAAATGGCCTGACCGGCAGATAAATTCTGCGTCACGGCGGTGATGCCGTCCCGCGCACTACCGTTGAAGCCGATGGTGCCCTCGGGCACCAGGGTGGCGTAGACCTGATCGCTGCCTAGGATGCTGAGAATTTCAGCACCTGCACCACCAAAATCTGTGTTGCGCATCCAGCCCCTTTGCTGCAAGGCTGTAGAGAGGGTCTGGCTGCCAAGCCCCAGCACAGGGTTCTCAAAATCATAGCCGCCGAAGTTGCTCATCAGCAGCATGTCGTAGCCGTCCCAGTTGTAATCAAGACCGCTGGGGCCCTGGTCCAGGAGCATCATGGCACCCACCGCCTGGGGGCCGCCGTTGGCCTGTACCGTATCAAATCCTGCCTGGGAAGAAGTCTGCCCGGTAAGGCCGTAGACTTCAGCGCCAACTGTTAAGTTCGGGATGTAAGGAGTGGCCACCCCCTGTCCAACAAAGTGTGGGTTGAT
>JBEVXV010000361.1:0-2828 GCA_040505915.1 Sedimenticola sp.
ACGGTCGGGGCAGTAACGGCTGTCGCGTTGGCGAGTCGATTTTGGGGACTGGGATGTCCCAAAATCTTTCACGAGGTAGCGACACACTTGCACCAACTCAATCATCTCTCCATGAGCAGGATCAACGTAAGCGCTCCATAACCCCCACCTATCCAAACGAAGCCTCCACTGCCAGACTGATTCCCGTAAACCTGCGAAGTGGTCATGCCGCCGGTGGCCAATGGTCTGGGGAGCAGTTCTTTAACAGTTCAGTGGCACTGGAAACTGGAAGTCAGTTTTCCGGGAAGAAACCCAGAAATGACAAAGCCCCGTCAGCTTCCATACTCGCGGGGCTTTACGGGAATTCTGGCCAACCTCGTCCGTGGTTAGGCACGACACTCCCTGTCGACAGTAGCCCTACTCAGCCGGGGTTATATCGTCAAGTGGCACCAGATGCCAAGGCAGCAAGGCCTCCACCTGCTCAAGCGTCTCGGCAGCGGGCAACTGCCGAAATACCCGTGCCAGATAATCATAAGGCTCCAGCCCATTGGCCCTGGCCGTTTCGATCAGGCTGTAGAGATTGGCTGAGGCCGTGGCGCCTGCCGGGGTATCGGCAAACAGCCAGTTGCGGCGGCCAATGACGAACGGCCGGATCGCCCGCTCGGTGGCATTGTTGTCGATCGACACGCGGCCATCTTCCACATAGCGGATCAACTTCGGCCACTGCGCCAGCAGATAGTGCAACGCCTTGCCCATCAGCGAGGTCGGCGGCACTTCATCCACGGATTTCGATGCCCAAGCGTACAACTCGTCCAGCACCGGTAACGACCGCACTGTTCGAGCCAGCTGTTTTTCCCCGGGCGTCTTCTCCTTGATCGACTGCTCGATAGCGTAGAGCTTCTGGATCAGCGACAGCCCTTTCCTGGCCTTGCCGGGCTTGCCCTTCTTGCCCTGAGCCTTATTGGCCTCGACGAATTTACGGCGGGCATGCGCCATGCAGCCGACCAGGCGGATTCTGGCATGTGCCTTCTCCAGGGTGTCGTAGGTGGGATTGCCGTCCACCTGCAGGAAGCCGGTAAAGTCTTCCAACAGGGTCTCGGCCACCTTTGCCGCCTTGGAGGTAGTGTATTGAAACAGGATGATCGACTGGCCCGGTGGCCCGCCCTGCTGCGCCCAGATGCAGGACTGGGATGCGGCGATGCGATCCTTCTCCTTGAGGACCTGGATGCGGGTCTCGTCCATGCCGATATAGTCGTATTCCAGCATCCGCTCCCGCAGCAGCTGGATCAGCACCTGTACCAGGGTGCCCAGTTGGATCATCCAGCGTGCCATGCTGGCGCGGGAGATCTCGGCACCGATACGGGCGAACTGCTTCTCCTGGCGGGCCAGTGGCAGGGCATCCTGATACTTGGCCACCACGATATGGGAGAGCAGCCCCGGTGAGGCGTTGCTCTTGGGAATGGGCTGCGGCGGCATCGGTGCGGTACGCAGGGTCTCTTCACAGCCCCTGCAGGCATACTTAGGGCGGATGTGGCGCAGTACCCGGATCTTGGCGGGGATGATGTCGAGCTGTTCGCTGACCTCTTCGCCGATGCGGGTCAGCTGGCAGCCGCAGGAGCAGACTTTCTCTTCAGCGGGAAGATCGTGCTCCACATCCTTGCGCGGGAGATGAGCGGGAAGCGGCTTGCGGCCGGACTTGCGGCGCTTGTGCGCGGGGACAGTGACAGTCTCTTCGTCACCCGTCCCCTCCTGCTCCACGAGCTCTTCAGGTTCGTTGAACAGCCGCATCTGCGGTGTGGGGCCTTTCTCTCTGGAGGGGCCGAACTGACGGCCGAGCAGTTGGCGCTTCTCTTCTTCCAGCTT
This sequence comes from Sedimenticola sp., assembly GCA_040505915.1. Lineage (GTDB taxonomy): Bacteria > Pseudomonadota > Gammaproteobacteria > Chromatiales > Chromatiaceae > Vondammii. Next base: position 1,843 of record JBEVXV010000361.1, read on the forward strand.
GTCGACCTGGGCCTGCAGGTGGCGGATTGTTTGATCCCGGCTGGCCAGCAGTTGCTTGAGTCCCGCTATATCGTTGGCAAGTTCTGAGTGGCTGACAGGCTTTGAAGTCATGGGGGAAGTCTATCGTAAAGCACCCCTCAATAACAGCATAACCTATTGATAGCGCTATAATAATGTCTTGTATCTCAGTGCCTTGTGCGGTCTCATCTGGCGAATGTCGTAGCCGTCGAGCAGCCAGTTGAGTTGCTGGCCGGAGAGGGTCACGACCGCACCATCGAGATCGTTCGGCCACTTGAAGCGCTCCTGCTCCAGTCGCTTCTGCCAGAGGCAGAAGCCATTGCGCTCCCAGTAAAGAATCTTCACCGCATCCCGGCGCCGGTTGATGAAGACGAACAGGCGCTCGGAAAAGGGATCGAGGGTCAACTCGGCCTCCACCACAACAGCCAGTCCCTGTATACCCTTGCGGAAATCCACCGGCGTCTTGCAGAGAAACACCTCTGGCAGTTCACTACCGGGGCGCATCATGCGAGCGCCCCCACCAGTCGGGCCAGTTGTGCGGCATCGGCTTCACCACTCCATTCCAGCACCAGGCCGTTGGGTAAATGCAGACGGTAGTCGGCCGAGTTGAAAAAAGCCATCTCGACGCGGCTGAACCGGGTGGTCTGCGCTTCCTTCTTGAGTTGTCTGCTCCATCTGTAGAAAACAGAGAGCGTCAACCCCTCCTGTTCGGCGTAGCCCTTTAATGTCATGCCGAGTTCGTGGCAATGATCGTAGTGGGCTTGCCAGAACTGCCGACGATCTTGATGGTGACCCATGGAAACCTCCGATTTTGAGACCGAAGGCAGTGTCGCTGGAACTCAGGTCACGTGGTAGGTGGGGTCTATGAAGCGCTTACGGATAAACAGATCGAATGCCTTGTACGCATCAGCCCGGGTCTCTGCCTGCCAGATCTCATGCAATGCCTGTTTGGCCTTCGGCTGCACCGA
>JBEVXV010000362.1:0-2859 GCA_040505915.1 Sedimenticola sp.
GCAGCAACACTGCAGTTGCTGCTGGGGAACCCACGTGGGGCTCCGCCTTGGAGGAGCGTCTACAATAAATAATAAAAATATTAATTTGTCCCCTGAAAGAGAATGTTAATGTTATATTCCAGTATGGACGAGTCAGCGCACCTACAAGGATAAAGAGTAGTATTAGGGTAATGCTGCTAGATAATCTGAAATAAATATATACAGTGTGGTTAATGCATAGCCCGTCGTGTTGGTGCCTAAGTGTCTCACCCAGAGAGTGAACGCAGCGAAGTTACCACAGACAGGCTTTACTACACCACATTAGCTGACTCACGCAATGTCTTCAACTACCCTACATCGTTAGCCCACTCACGGTATTGCCTTCTATCTCGGACCACCATCCGTTGGATTGCTTTAAAAACGTGTATGTGTACAGGCTGTCTTCAGCTTTCATGCGTCGCATAGTGAATGCTTGAAAGTAGGATAAGTCGAACAGATCTGACGCGAAAGGAATTACAAAGCGTTCTTTCCAAGTGTCACATAGAGCGTACCCATTCCAGTCAATGTGCAGACGAGGGTAAAAGGTTCCAGGCTGGTATGTAATTGTAAGATTCCTGTCGCCCGAGATTAGTTTCCATCTGCCGCCCAATCCTGCTACAGAGACAATCGGGATACGCACAATACGGTAGTACTGTTGTATTTCTAGGTAGATATTTGTCCTGTGTCTGTTACATGCACGGGAACACTTACATCCTAGATAAAATGCAACGGTCGCCAGAACAATGATGCCAACATAGATGAATGCAAGTTGCACAGGACTAGTTCCATCTCTGGGACTTGGAGTGGTAGGGGGAGTGGTATCCGGCAGTGGGGCTAGGGTAAAGTTTACAAAACGAATAATGGATGCGCTACTTCGGTCAACTTGGGTCTGCAGCACGGCCAGTGTAGCTGCTAACTTGCGGAATTTTAAACAAAGAGAGACGAGGACAACAGTAAAGATAGCTGCGAGCGAGCATGCAACTATTCCCATGATTCCGTCTGTACCAGGCCATTCTCTGTCTAACGAGACCAGCCCATCCATCATTCCCTCACTGAGTGCAGTAAAGACCTTATCATTCCGCTTAGCGGCCTCTGCGATTCGTTTTAGAGACAGACCGGTTGCATTATCGTTTGCGAGGAAAGTATGGAAATTATGTTCGTAAAATGTTATATTCGGTAGCGGAATGTGTGTGGACTTATGAAATCCATCTGATGCTTTGATTTCCATCGCAGTTTCCTGGATAAATTCCATGTACACGGCAAGATTAAGCAAGTGCATAGTGGTTGTTGTGGGTTTGTGCTTGCTGCATGTCTGCGTGAAAGCACCGTGGAAGGAGTATTGACCGTACATGAGAATGCAGTTGCAATGTATCAAGAATACGCAGAATGCACAGCCTTCCTCGGTAGTTTCACGTTTGCCGCACCGAAGTGTGACTTTGGGTATATCGTACATTAATACAGACGAGTCCGATATGGCAGTGAAGTGCGGTTTTATATGAGTTTTATAGTACAGAATGCGACATAATCGCTGCACGGAATCGGTATCATCGTTTATAAGAGACGTAATACACGTTTCGTCAGTCAAGTTGGCTAATACAACAGCAAACGGACAAATTTTCGTCGCAGCACCGTGGCAGCTCATGACGTCGGAAGTTGCAAGCGTGGCATAAGCGTCATGGTTTCCTCGCTGTACAGATCGTATAACAACATAGTCAGGCAAGTCAGCTATGAGAGTTGCATGAGTACTTCCGTTCGTTACAGGCACAGGATACACGTTCACAGCATAGAGTTCCATTTGGGCGACAGCAGGCCCAACGGGAAACCTAAGAGTTATCCAAATACTGTGGTCATGTAGATGAACAGCGAAGGAGCCATGACGCCTAAAGTAATTGGTGTCAAGTCCGTGAAGCAAGACATATGAAGACCCACTTAGACTTTTTGCAATTGCTCTCGCCGCCTGCCGTATTGCCTTATTTGGAAGCAGAGCTTCGGGGAGGATGCCTCTAGCCAGTTCATGAATATGTGCATTAGTTTCACGCAACTGCATTACCAGCGTCATGGTTTTCTGCAGCCGCCCTATCGCTTGCACACTTTCCTTGGCATATGCTTGCGTCCGATTGCCTAGAAATCGCATTGCGGCATTGATTTCGGTCAGGGCATAATGATTGTCACTTACCATGTCTCGAACACCATCGTACCGTTCATTGTTCGTTTCCATATACGATTCAAATTGTTTCAAATGTTGTACGAGGGCGCTGTCCATGTCACGGCCGTTTACAATCAAGGCATTGACACGATCAGCAACAAGTTGTAAATCATCCATTGTTGCGGTGCCGAACAGGGTTTTCGACAACGAACCAACGAACGACAATACAGCACGCCTGGTACGACGGCTTCTAGTTGAAGGGGGTGGAAGGGCCGGTAGCGCCTGCTTTGCACTGTATACAGTGGACTTCAGTTCTTTAATCAATAATAGATTCATGTCAGACAAAATCTGTCCCAGTGTGTCCCCGGCGTCGGGAGCATACTGCGCACAGTGTTTGTCGTTTGTTTTAATGCCCGTATCAGCATGATTGAGACACAATGCAGGCAGGAGGTCCGCGACTTGAGGCAGGTCTACGACGAAATGGTGCATCCAATCTTTGGATGCTGTTTGAACATCACTTACCTTTTTCAACACTACCCCATAGTTGCTCCGTCCTATCAGCCCATCACCAATGTACATCCCCTGCGTCGAGACGCCGACAGCAGTGGTCACAATGGCCACGATCACCGTCATTGCGACGTATATCAAACGATCCATCTGGAAAAAAAAACCAGAAAATCCTGATGTTTTTGTCG
>JBEVXV010000363.1:0-10292 GCA_040505915.1 Sedimenticola sp.
ATTTTCTATCACAAATGACTAAATTTTTTCGCGTGGGCGCAGAGGGTTGGCCCATTAATATTATGTATTTGACTAAGCTATAACAGGTAAGACGCGTGAGCTGGGAGCGGAAGCTTTGCCTCATAAAAAGGGTAATTTTCTACCCATCTTGGCACAATGCTTCGTAACTTCTCAAAAAATCCGTGCCATAGGGGGCACCATCCTCGGAGCCGGGCGGGGTAGGGAAGGGCGACTCTACCACGGGGTCGGAGTCAAACCGTCCTACCACATCAATTTTACCTACCTTTGTATCACGGTTTGACTCCGACCCCTGAAGTTGTTCTTTGGATAGAGTTGTGACATCTGGCAGGCTGTCAGTGGTGGTGAAATCTGTTGGGTTTAGGCTCTGATAGCATCTGTTAGGTGGGGGCGGATCACTTTTACCATGGCACCGTGCAAGCGCAAACCACCGGCAATGACGTTGCCGGTCTCAAGGAAACGACCACCGCCATTGATATCGGAGACGGTGCCGCCAGCCTCTTTTACCAGTAGCGCCCCTGCGGCAAAATCCCACTCCGAAAGCCCTAGTTCCCAGAAGCCATCAATACGACCCGCTGCCACGTAGGCAAAATCGAGGGCGGCTGAACCAGGGCGGCGTATCCCTGCGGTAGGTATTATTAGATCCTTGAGCATGCCCATGTAGGCATCCAAATTAGAGTGGTCACTATAGGGGAAACCGGTGCCGAGAAGGGCGCCTTCGAGTCCCTTTCTTTTGCTCACTCGCAGGCGTCGATCGTTCAGTAGGGCACCATCACCGCGACTGGCGGTAAACATCTCATCACGTATCGGGTCGTAGACCACTCCGTGTTCAAGTACACCTTTGTTTTTCAGGGCGATTGAGATGGAAAAATGAGGAAAACCATGGAGATAGTTGGTGGTACCATCCAGAGGATCTATGACCCATTGGTACTGATTTCCATCATGGCGTCCGCTCTCTTCAGCCAGAATTCCATGATCTGGATAGGCGTCTCGCAGTGTCTTAATGATGACCTGCTCAGATGCCTTGTCCACCTCGGAGACAAAGTCATTTTTCCCCTTCAAGCTGATTGAGAGGGTATCGATACGGTCATGGTAGCGGAGTAATACGCTACCAGCGTTACGGGCGGCACGTACCGCTATATTCATCATTGGGTGCATGGGCGGCAAAGATACAGCAAGCGGCCCCTGCTATAAAGGGCAAAGTGCAGCTTTTTTACCCTCTTTGTCCGCCGTTGAGGATGGATAAAGGGGAACGTAGAGTAAGCGGAGTAGCGCAGAGGGCTCAGAGATAAAAATTTATGCCCCCAAATCCAACTCCCAAACCCAGCCGAATAGTTACCAGCGGTTTTCAGATGGGCTTCGGTTAGAATATCGGCCACCTTTGATGTACCCTTCGCTCCCATGTTGAAGAATATTCGTATAGTGATGATTGAGACCTCCCATCCAGGGAATATCGGGGCAGTTGCCCGGGCGATGAAAAATATGTGCCTGGAGAATCTCTGCCTGGTGAGGCCTAAAGAGTACCCCAGTGCCGAAGCGACCGCGCGGGCATCTGGTGCCGATGATCTGCTGGCCGGAGCGCAGCTGTTTGACTCTCTTGATGAGGCGCTGGAGGGGTGCCGTTTGGTGGTGGGAGCGAGTGCCCGGTTGCGCACAGTGGAGTGGCCGCAGTTGGCACCACGGGCCTGTGCTGAAACCCTGTGGCAGGAGGCCGCCGAGGGGGATGCCGCTATACTCTTCGGTCGTGAGAGCTCCGGTCTGCGCAATAGTGAACTGGATCGTTGCCAGTATCTGGTACACATCCCAGCCAATAGCGAATACTGCTCACTGAATATCGCTCAGGCGGTGCAGGTGATCGCCTATGAGCTGTATGTGGAATCCCTCTCCACTAGGGTGCAGGCGTCTGAGGTGGTGGATAATGTTGCTACCGCCGATGCCATGGAGGGCTTTTTCGACCACCTATCCCAGGCGATGGGGGATATAGGGTTCTCCGATCCACATCAGTCAGAGAAGCTAAATCGTCGGCTGCGTAAACTCTTCTTTCGTGCCCGCCCCGATACAGAAGAGTTGAATATCCTCCGTGGCATTCTCAGCGCCGCCCAAGGGCGTAAGTCAATGCGGGGTGATTAGAAGATCGCGCTGGTCAGTAGGCTGAATAATCGAGTAGAATGGTTGGTCTTTTTCGGGCCGTTGCTGAGTTGGGTGGAGTTAGTCGATGTTTTCTCGTCTCAAAGAGGATATCAAGAGCGTATTCGACCGTGATCCGGCGGCGCGTAACACCCTTGAAGTGATAACCACCTATCCTGGATTACATGCGCTTCTGTTTCACCGCTTAAGTCACTGGTTGTGGAATATTGGCCTCTGCTGGGTTGCTCGGCTGATCTCGGCCCTGTCGCGCTGGTTGACCGGAATCGAAATTCATCCAGGAGCGCAGATTGGACGGCGCTTCTTTATCGATCACGGTATGGGTGTGGTGATTGGTGAGACAGCCGTGATCGGTGATGACTGCACCCTCTACCATGGCGTTACCCTCGGCGGTACCAGTTGGCAGAAGGGAAAACGTCACCCGACACTGGCCAGTGATGTCGTCGTCGGGGCAGGTGCCAAGGTACTGGGGCCGATCGATATCGGTAAAGGGGCGCGTATCGGTTCCAACTCGGTGGTGGTAAAGTCCGTACCGCCAGGAACCACCGTGGTGGGTGTTCCAGGGCGCTTGGTTGATCCTGCCCTCACCGAAGACAACGCTCATCGCAGCAAAATAGCGAAGAAGATGGGGTTCGATGCTTATGGTGCCACCAGCGATGCGCCGGATCCTGTAGCCCATGCGATTAACTGCATGCTCGATCACATTCATGTCATGGATCAGCGGATGCAGCAGATGTATAAGGTGATGAAGCGGGTGGGCGAGGATCAGCCGGACCTTGATCTGCCTGACCTGGATGCCTGTGAAATCGCCTCCACAGCAGAAGAACTGCTCAAAATCCAACCCGATAAAAAGACTCCACCTGATACCCAAGAGACCCACTGAAGGCCACTTTTGAATACTTGACTATTTTAGTAAGTCTTGTATATTAGTTGTTATGGATATTGTTTAGGAGCACCTGCTTTGAGGTTGACCACGAAAGGCCGCTACGCGGTTACGGCGATGCTGGATCTTGCCCTTCATCACGGGGAGGGCCCAATCACTCTGGCGGATATCGCCAAACGACAGGGTATCTCCCTCTCCTACCTGGAACAGCTCTTCTCGCGGCTTCGCAAGCGGACGCTGGTGGGTAGTGTGCGAGGGCCCGGTGGTGGCTATGTGCTTAGTCGCGACTCCAGCGAAATCTCAATCGCAGAAGTGATAGGCGCTGTGGATGAGAGGGTGGATACCACTCGCTGTGGCGGTGACCATAACTGCCAGGGTAATGAGCGCTGCCTGACCCATGACCTCTGGAGGGATCTCAGTGGCCAGATTTATGACTACCTGAACCAGATAAGCTTGCATGACCTTATGGCGCGTAATGGTGTCCAGAAAGTGGCCCAGCGTCAGGATGGAAGCCGGACGACCGAGGTAGAATTTGACCCTGCACACGCCATCGGCAGTGTCGGCGTATAATCCGATTTAGCGATTTTTGGAGCAATAGATGAAGTTACCAATCTATATGGACTATTCAGCCACTACGCCGGTTGATCCTCGGGTGGCGGAGAAGATGTGCCAATGTCTCACACCCGATGGGATCTTTGGTAATCCGGCCTCCCGCTCTCACCAGTTCGGTTGGGATGCGGACGAAGCGGTTGAACAGGCGCGCAGAGAGGTGGCAGCGCTGATCAACGCAAACCCGAAAGAGATCGTCTGGACTTCAGGTGCTACCGAGTCGGACAATCTGGCGATCAAGGGTGTCGCCCACTTCTACCGTAAAAAGGGTAAGCACATTATCACCTGTAAGACCGAGCACAAGGCGGTGCTGGATACCTGTCGTCAGCTCGAACGAGAAGGTTTCGAGGTGACCTATCTCGACCCAGAGGCCAATGGCCTGATCGATCTGGTTAAGCTCGAAGCGGCAATGCGTAGCGATACCATTCTGGTCTCTCTGATGCATGTTAATAACGAAATTGGTGTTATTCAGGATATCGCCGCTATGGGTGAACTGACTCGCGCCCGCAAGATCCTCTTCCATGTAGATGCCGCTCAGAGTGCGGGCAAAGTACCTCTCGATATGGAGTCGATGAAGGTGGATCTGATGTCGATGTCAGCGCACAAGATCTATGGCCCTAAGGGCATAGGTGCCCTCTATGTCCGGCGCAAGCCACGGGTTCGCCTGGAGGCGCAGATCCATGGAGGAGGTCACGAACGCGGTATGCGCTCCGGTACTCTGGCAACCCACCAGATTGTCGGCATGGGAGAGGCCATGCGTATCGCTCACGAGGAGATGGCGCAAGAAAATGCGCGTTTGCTGACTCTGCGTAACCGTCTCTGGGATGGCCTGAAAGACATGGAAGAGGTCTATCTCAACGGTGACCTGGATCAGCGGGTCTCCGGTAACATGAACATCAGTTTTGCCTATGTTGAGGGTGAATCCCTGATCATGGCACTGAAAGATATCGCCGTCTCTTCTGGATCAGCCTGTACCTCCTCAAGCCTGGAGCCCAGCTATGTACTGCGTGCCCTTGGCCGTGAAGATGAGCTGGCCCATAGCTCGATCCGTTTTACTATCGGCCGTTTCACCACTGAAGATGAAGTCGATTACGTCATCGACCTGATCCGGGGCCAGGTCAGCCGGCTACGGGAACTATCACCACTGTGGGATATGTTCAAAGATGGCATTGACCTGAAGTCAGTGCAGTGGGCAGCCCACTAACGCGGCTTTCGAAGCAGCCGAAGAACTAACTAATTTACTGGGCACCACCGCTACCGAGGTGGTTGCCGACTGTGGAGATCAAGACTATGGCTTATAGCGATAAAGTTCTGGACCATTATGAAAACCCCCGCAATGTGGGTAGCATGGACAATGATGCTATCAATGTGGGTACCGGTATGGTTGGAGCGCCTGCCTGTGGTGATGTGATGCGCTTGCAGATTCAGGTTAATGACAAGGGCGTTATTGAAGATGCCAAGTTCAAAACCTATGGTTGTGGCTCCGCTATCGCCTCCAGCAGCTTGCTTACTGAGTGGGTAAAGGGCAAGACCCTGGATGAGGCTCAGCAGATCAAAAACACAGATATTGCAGAAGAGCTGGCGTTGCCGCCGGTGAAGGTGCACTGCTCTGTGTTGGCGGAAGATGCCATCAAGGCTGCAGTTGAGAACTACGCCAGCAAGCAGGGCGGGAACTAAACCTCACTCGTAACTATTCAGTGGCCCCTGTTATGAGGCTATTTTTACCAGGGGTTGGAGTCCGACCCCGAGCACCAGCTGAATAGTTACCCTCACACTTTCTTCAATCTGATAAAATCCGGTTGAGGTAGGTTATACCCTGCTGATACTGGGGAGAGTCTTATGGCGATTACATTAACAGAAGCGGCGGCCAGCCATGTACAGCGTTTTTTGGAAAGTCGTTGCAAGGGGGCGGGTATCCGTCTTGGTGTGCGTACTTCTGGCTGCTCGGGCATGGCTTATGTGCTGGAGTTTGCAGATGAGGCGGAGGCCGATGATGTTGTTTTTGAAGCCCATGGCGTAAAGGTTCTGGTCGATCCTAAAAGTTATCTCTATCTTGATGGTACTGAGCTGGATTACACCAAAGAGGGACTCAACGAGGGGTTTAAGTTTAACAACCCCAACGTCAAGGATGCCTGTGGTTGCGGCGAGAGTTTTACCGTCTGAAAACCTGACTCAAAATGGCATCTCTTCCCAACGGCCCCTATTCTAGGAAAGGCTCCAAGAGTGGGCGTTTCTTGACTCTAACTTAAGCTAACTATGTGACATGTTGGATTTCTCGAAGAATTACTTTGAGCTTTTTGGGTTACCGGTAGTCTACCTGGTGGACTCCGAGCAGTTGATGGAGCGTTACCGGGAGCTGCAACAGGTGATTCATCCTGATCGTTTTGCCAACGCCTCGGATCACGAGCGTCGCTTGTCGATGCAAGGTGCTTCCCTGGTCAATGAAGCGTTTGAGACACTGAAGGACCCGCTTCGTCGGGCTCACTATCTGCTGGTTCTCAATGGCATAGATATGGATGTTCAACAGGAGAGTACAAAAGATGTCTCCTTCCTGATGGAGCAGTTGGCGTTGCGGGAGCAGTTGGAGGCGACTCGGCAAAGCGATGATCCCTATGAAGCGATTGCCGAAATTGTCGACGGTGTCAGCCGTAAAATCAACGCATTGGTTGGGCAGATGGCGGTGCAGTTTGAGACCGCTACCCCTGAGCAGCTAGAGCTGGCACGTGAGATCTTGCGTAAGATGCAGTTTCTACAAAAATTACGATTTGATGCCGAATCCCTCGAAAACGAGTTGGATGAAGCATTGTAAACGGTTAACCAAGAGTTAAATCAGAGATACGATGGCACTGTTACAACTTTCAGAACCGGGTCAATCTGCCGCACCACATCAGCATCGTCTGGCGGCGGGGATCGACCTTGGCACCACCAACTCCCTCGTCGCCTCTGTTCGTAGCGGCCAGCCCGAAACCCTGCCTGACGAGAGTGGTCAGCACCTGCTGCCGTCCGTAGTTCGCTATACCGAAACAGGCGTGGTGGTGGGTAGAGAAGCTGCCGCGATGGCCGCTGACGACCCCCTCAATACCATCTTCTCGGCCAAACGCTTGATTGGTCGTGGTGTTGCCGCTATGAAATCCCTTGGCGGACAGCTTCCCTACCAATTCTGCCAGAATGAGGGCAGTGTGCCGCGCATTACCACAGTGGCTGGAGATATCAGCTCAGTAGAGGTCTCTGCTGAGATACTCCGCTCATTGGCGCAGCGGGCGGTTGCCACCCTCGGTGGCGAGCTAGAGGGGGTGGTGATTACCGTACCGGCGCACTTTGATGATGCACAGCGCCAGGCGACAAAAGATGCTGCCAAGGTGGCTGGGCTGAAAGTGCTTCGTCTTCTCAATGAACCCACTGCCGCCGCTGTCGCCTACGGCCTCGACAGTGGCGCAGATGGTGTACACGCTATCTATGATCTGGGTGGTGGCACCTTTGATATCTCCATTCTGCGGCTTAATCGCGGTGTCTTTGAGGTGCTCTCTACTGGTGGTGATACCGCTCTGGGAGGGGATGACTTCGACCATGCTGTAGCCGAGTGGCTGGTGGAACAGGCGGGTATCGTTGATGACCCAGGTCATCACATGTTGCGCCGCCTGATGAACAGTGCTCGCCAGGCAAAAGAGGACCTGACCTCTGCTGATGTGGCTGCAATTGATATCAAACTTACAGATGGATCCCGCTGGCAGGGCGTACTCAGTCGAGACCAGTTCGACAGCCTGATTGAGGGGCTGGTCAAAAAGACCCTCGCCCCCTGTCGTCGTGCCCTGCGGGATGCGGGCATCAGCACAGAAGAGATCGAGGATGTGGTGATGGTCGGGGGCTCCACCCGCGTACCACTGGTACGGCAGATGATCGGCAAGTTTTTCAAGACCGAACCGCTGGTGAGTATCGATCCCGATCGGGTGGTCGCCATCGGCGCTGCAATCCAGGCTGACCTGCTGGTCGGCAACAAGCCCGATGAAGATATGCTACTGCTGGATGTCAATCCACTCTCTCTAGGTCTGGAGACGATGGGAGGGTTGGTAGAAAAGGTGATACCCCGTAACACCACTATTCCGGTAGCCCGAGCCCAGGAGTTCACCACCTTCAAGGATGGTCAGACCGCTATGGCGGTTCACGTACTTCAGGGTGAGCGTGAGCTAGTCTCTGACTGCCGCTCTCTGGCGCGCTTCGAACTGCGTGGCATTCCCCCCATGGTGGCCGGTGCGGCACGTATTCGTGTCACCTTTACGGTCGATGCTGACGGCCTGCTTAGTGTTGGGGCAGAAGAACTCAGTAGCGGCGTCAAGGCCCATGTGGAGGTTAAACCCTCCTATGGGCTGAGTGACAGTGAAGTTGAAGGGATGCTGCGTGACTCTATCGATCACGCTCAGGAAGATCTTGAGGCGCGTCGTTTGCGTGAACAGCAGGTGGAGGCACAACGGGTGATCGAGGCTCTCACATCCGCCCTGGCTGATGATGGTGATGATCTTCTCAGTGGTGAGGAGCGGGAACAAGTTGAGGCTGCACTTCAATTGCTGGCAGAGAGTGCCGAGGGTGATAAGCACCAAACGATCAAGAGAGCGATCGAGTCCCTGGAAAAAGCATGTGAGTTCTATGTTGAGCGGCGTATGAACACCAGTGTCACCAAAGCGATGTCGGGCCACAGAGTGGATGACTTTTAATAGCGCTAAACCAGGTTTTAATAGATGACCCAAATTATATTTCTCCCCCACGAAGAGATCTGCCCTGAGGGTGCGGCAATTGAGGTGGAACCTGGAATCACCGTCTGTGATGCCGCCCTGCAGAACGATATCCATATCGAGCACGCCTGTGAGAAGTCCTGCGCCTGTACCACCTGCCATGTGGTGGTGCGCGAGGGTTTTAACTCTCTTGAAGAGACCGAAGAGATGGAAGAGGATATGCTTGACAAGGCGTGGGGTCTGGAGCCGGAATCACGCCTCAGCTGCCAGGCAGTGGTCGGTGATGTAGATTTGGTGGTGGAAATTCCAAAATATAACATCAATATGGTGTCCGAGAGTCATTAAGGAGAGGCGCGATGAGCTTACGTTGGACCGATACCCTGGATATTGCCATTGAGCTGGATGAGCTACACCCTGACGTAGATCCGACCCGGGTCAACTTCGTCGATCTTCGCAACTGGGTGATGGCGCTGGCTGAGTTCGGTGATGATTCTGAGCACAGTGGTGAGAAGATTCTCGAAGCGATACAGATGGCATGGATCGAAGAGCGTGAGTAGCTTTTTGGGTGCTTTCCCGTCATGGTGGAGTAGGGAATATAAGCTATAGTTAAGGTGGAATACTGTTCTAGGTGTGTAACGTGAAACCTGATAAAAAACAGATGGATGATGCGCTGACTACTGCTCAGGAGCTGCGCGATCTAGGTGTTGACAGGCACCATCTGGGGAGGAGTCTCCTCTATCTTCAGCGTAGAAATAAACTACTGGAAGAACTGCTGGATCATGTAGAGCTCTACCTGCAGTTTGGCTTGCCGGTGGATGAGCATGCGAAGCTGTCGAAGCTGTTAGAGAGGATAAGGTACCTGGAGCATCGCGAGTCAGGTGAAGATGAGAGTCGTATTGGGCTCTCGTGATAACTTTTTGGCCACTCTTCAGTGGCTCCTGTTGCGAGGCTATTTTTACCAGGGGTCGGAGTCGATTGCGTCAAGAAGGGTGGAAAATTCACCTTTTTACGGCGCAATCGACTCCGACCCCAAGCCTATGAGCCTGTCCGAGAATAGGACACCTACTGCGGAAAGCCCATTCTGGCCCTTTTTTCTGCTCATTTTCGTTGAATAAGAGTAACTATTTGCCTCAAATGACCGGAAAAAATGACTCAAAATGGACTTCCCTCGCTACGGTGCCTATTCGCGGACAGGCTCCTGAATAGTTACACATATTGCTCTATTATCGCCTCATGGAAGCCTTCAAATTAGTTTTCCACAATTGATTGGTACCTCCCAACAGGCTCAGGCTTTTGGTTGAGATTATCCATCTCCATCTATAGCGCTTGTCGAAAAAGAGCTCCCAGATCAAGCTCCAGACCCAATAGCTATCTGATTTTGCCGCTGAAAAGATAGCGGCAAGTTTCTGCGTTGCGTTGTAACGACGCGGATATGTTAGAATTTCATAAATTTCCCGCTCATCCAGATTGGGCGGTACCCTGAGGATTTTGCTATGCCAATCTATGAGTACAGCTGTGAGGCTTGTGGTCACGCCATGGAGTCACTTCAGAAGATGAGTGACGCGCCACTGACGGATTGCCCCGAGTGTGGCAAGCCTAAGTTGAAGAAGCTGATTTCGGCAGCTGCTTTCCGTCTCAAGGGGAGCGGTTGGTACGAGACAGACTTCAAGAGTGGCGGTGACAAGAAGAATCTCCATGATAGCGGTAAGCGTGAGGCAAAGACGGCCCCGGCCTGTGCTACAGGCGGTTGCTCTGGCTGTGACTAATCGCTGATAAAAGATGACATTTCTGCGGCGCTACTTGATAGCCGGGCTGTTGGTATGGGTGCCCTTGGGTGTCACCTTGCTCGTAGTACGCCTGCTGGTCAGTTGGATGGATGGCACCATGCTGCTGATTCCCCAGCCCTATAG
>JBEVXV010000364.1:0-3595 GCA_040505915.1 Sedimenticola sp.
ATCAAGTGGGTCTACCGGCAACCATCACGTTCTAAGAAGTTGCGATCTTTCTAAGTGAAGTTTGTAACAGAGTTCTGTAGTAAGTCTATTTATACGTTGTATATTGGCATCGTTTATTTTGACTGGTAACCAATTGCTATCCAGAATTATTTGCGTGAGCTTTTCTCTAGTGTTAGGGTTAAACTGAGGGGTCCCTGGATCCTGATATTTTTGCAATTCAAATTTTATTCTGGGTATATATATTCTGCGAACCTCTTCTAAGGCAGGGCATCTAGTGATAACATGGATAATGTCCTCGTCTTCAAGATGGCACAGTTGACATGTGGGCACTATGCCGCAGTTGCTGAATTTATGCTTGTTAGCCTGCAGGTAATATGTCCCTGTCAGCATCCTGGCTTTCGTAATTCCCTTTCTTACCTCGGAGACAGAGGATTCAAGTGAGTCCCAAGTTTGGTGGACTGTACCAATTTCAAGTGAGGCAATATTCACATACTTCACCGTAGTTTTTGATTCAAGGTCCTCTCTAAAAGACTGAGTCCAGAACTCGCGGATAGCTGAATTCGATAGCTTTTTCCACTCTGCTTTTTGCGGCAAGGCAGTTTGTAGAGTGTGTATGCTGGGTAATCCATAATTTGAGAGAATTGCACTCACTCTTGAAAAGAAGCTTTTACCATGTGTATCTGTTAACGATTGTCTCGAAATGAGAAGATTCATAGGTGCATTATCACAACTAAGAACAGAGTACAGCAAGCTTAACTGTCTTTTATGCAATTCAGCTGCTATCGGCATAGCTCCAAGTAAGAGGTGTAGTACTCCTATCGCAGTTCTCGGTGGTAGAGACTGGAATCGCCGTAGGCTGTTCTGGTGGAATCTTTGCAGACAGTCAATATTTGCTGTGGTTAGTGGCAGGACTTCGAGACCATATAGCAGTCTTGGTATGACATAGACCTGATATATCTTATAGCACACCTTTGGGTTCAGCCCATTTGACCCGTGCACCCCTGTACTCATTAGACTGTATAGTGTACGTCTAGCTAGGCTAATGCGTTCATCTATATTGATATTATTCTCTTTCTTAGATGATCTGGTGAGTCCAAGATGCTCCGTTTTATCTTTGATATCCGTAATGTTACGCCCTATTTTCCAGGAGGTTGTGTTGCTTTTTAAGTGGTTGACTTGGGTAATCACTTTACTTTTTACTGGGTGTATGTTATATCTATGTTGCACCGAATATCTAGAGGCAACATTCAGCATAACCTGGAGTTCATCACTGTTGTCTGCAAGCAGTGCAATATCATCTGCACAACACGGGGAACCCACATATGTTGAACCAAGATATAAGCCAGTCTTACTTTGTTCCAATTCCATCAGGAGATCATTTATGTATGCCTTATAGAAGTGGGTTGATAATACCCCTCCTTGTCTGACGCCTTGCCCGATCTTGAAACTGGAGCTAAGTTCGTTCACCCATTTTACTCGTGAGGTTAAACCGTCATACATGTTTTTGATGATGAGCCACAGGTCAGGCTGTATGTTTTGATAATACAGTTTATCCATTAAAATAAGATGGTCGACGACGTCGAAGGCCTTCTGGGAATCTAAAGTAGCCAAGTATAACGTCGACCGATTTAGATCAACTTCTGTTTTCGCTTCTGATATTATAAGACTGGCCATAGTAGGTGAGAGTCCCTTTGTAAATCCGTATTGCAGGTCAGATTGTGATATGGAGATGCGTTCAAGTATTACGTATTCGAACAGTTTCCCTAGAACCGCAGTGACAGTTATTCCGCGATAGTTATCAACTTTAGTGGGGTCTTTTCCTTTCTTCAGAACAGGTGTTAGGATACCCGATTTAAAGAGTTCCGGCACTTTTCGTTCACGTAACACAGAGTTGAAGGCATCAGCAATGTACTTGCCTACCACCGTCTTTGAGTATTTCAGGTGTTCAGACGACATTTTATATTCATCAGGCGATTTTCCAGGGTTTAGCTTTCCAATTGCATTTTCAACTTCTTCGGATGAAATTGGAGACAGAGAGAATTCTTGATCTGCATACATTTCATTAATAAGGTTATGTCGGATTTTTGTTAATTCCATGAATTCATCATCATATCCATCATTCTTGGGCACTGAGAGGTCCTCGTAATACTGCGCGAAGCACTGTCGCTGTGCAGCAGACGAGAATATGTCTTTATCATTGTGTCTTATACAGGCTGTAGTAGAGGATGTACCACTTCGGTTTCTATGAATAAGTCTGTAGAATAGCTTGCTGGTCGGTTTCGCCATAAGCTCATTGTATAAATTTTTCCTATCCATACATTTTTCTTGCCTGATGCGCGAACGGAGGTCCCTTTTTGACTGCCTAACCTTTTCAATCATAGGCCCGGTTTGGGGTCGCCCGGATGAAGTCCAATGTTTATATTCT
This sequence comes from Sedimenticola sp., assembly GCA_040505915.1. Taxonomy (GTDB): domain Bacteria; phylum Pseudomonadota; class Gammaproteobacteria; order Chromatiales; family Chromatiaceae; genus Vondammii. The sequence continues at coordinate 2,426 of JBEVXV010000364.1, forward strand.
AGTTTGCACTGGTTTTGCAGCTGCCGAGCTGCAGGTGAGGCTTTCCATTTCGGCCCTTTCAGTTTTGTAACTTTACTTGGCACCGAAGACGCTGCTGATTCGGTCAGATAGTCAACTGAGCACAACACTTTCGCTGATGCATCTGCTGAGTTCATAGTATAATTTTCATGTAATTGGTTAGCGACAGTGGAGCAAAAACTTTCCGGGTCCGCCTGATCCCACAGTAAAATATGCTTTGATTGTTTGGGGCCACATTTTTGAGTCACTGTTTGGCTATTCACAGGTTCTATACTTAGGTTCGCAGTCACCGGCACATGTGCCGACATATTAATAGGGTCAATATCCGAAATGGAGAATTTCACAAGTAAGTCTTTGTTTGGGCAGAGAACATAGTCAATCTGTGATCTAGAGGTTCCGTTATGATGTATAAAAGTCGGTTTATCAGAGTTATTATGCCTTTGAAGACCATGTTCACTGATGAAGTTCTGAAGTAGGGCATCATGTTTGTTATATTCACGAGGCGGCAATAATGTTCCATTCAAATCGCCACAGAGAATAATTTCGTGGTCATGCTGGTATTTCTCCATAATGTTATGTATAATGTCCAGACATTCCAAGTATTGTTCACTGGAGTTAACACTGGGGTTGTTTGTCGGCATATAGACATTCACAAGACATATTTTCTTTCTTGCATTAAAAGAAACAGCTACAACACGGTTGTTTCCATCGGGTAAGCTTTTCACATAAGGAGACCAGGCTCTAGGCCATAGAATTGCAACACCCGCCTGTCCTTTAGGTATTTTTGAGCCTGTTAGGGGATCTGATGTATCATGACATCTCACAAAGTTATCATAATCCGGTAGTATCAATTTTAACTCATTTGATTGAAAGTCCCAGAGGAAGTGTTCTTGTAAGCAGATAATGGAAGTTTTGGATTGCAGTGTTTGTAAATATGATGCATTAGTTCTACATCCTTCGACATTGAATGAAGTTACTTTGATAGTCTCTGTGTTGCTATCTCCGTTAGGAGTGGGGGTTCGGGCGGTAGGTTCTTGAGGCTTGGGATGCACAAAAAATGAACATTGTTCTTGGTAGTGCTAGCGGTGTCAGTTTTTTCAATGTGTGTAGGTGTTGGCAGATTTGCATGTGGTTGAGAACACTCAAGTAAAT
>JBEVXV010000365.1:0-16498 GCA_040505915.1 Sedimenticola sp.
CCCCCCCCCCTTTTTAGAAAAAAAAAGAAGAAAAATCTTTGTTTTCTGGATTTTAAAAATAGAAAAAATTGGCCAAGAATACCCTGAATTGGTCCAAATGCGTTTGATTATGGTATACTAATGACATAAAAGTTAATTGATATTCAATTGGTGAAACTGTTAGTGAGTTTTCACTACGTAAATAATTTGTCGGAAGCTCAATTTTGTTGCGATCCAGTTTCGGCACCTTTTTTTTCATAAAAAAACGGGTCCTAATAAGCGCCCCCCTTTTGCAAATTGCAACGCCCCCGGGGCGTTAATTAGGACATATACGGTAATTACCATGTTTTTATTTTTTTATTGTATTGTTTATTCCCCCAAAACACGCATGTAAATAGTGCCATGTGACGTGACGTATTCAACAAGTCAATTAATGTACGGAGATGTAAGTCAGCATTTCTAATTTTACTCGTGAAACTGCTGACAATTCGATGTCCATGCATGGCTGTAAAATTTATGGAAAATAAATGTTAATGAATGATTCAGTTTAGGATTTATAACAAAACACATTAACTTTCACACACACAATTAATTTACAACGGTACCCGACTTTTGGTACACAACTGTAGTGCTACGTAAATCAGACCGGACGTCGTCATATTAAAAAGGTTACCACGTCACGTGACTGTGTTCTGTCATATTTTGAAGAGGATTTTTCAGGATTTCTGCTATAAATAACCATGGAAACATGCATTATCCTTGAAAGTAAGTTGAATTGGAAGTACATGCAGTAAACAAACATCGGATTATAGTGCTAATAACGGCTTCTGACAGTTTTTCTTCAGAAATGTTGAATTGTCCTGAAATGTTCCTAATTTCGACAGGTAGAAAACTCGGCACGTGCTTTGCTTCGGAACGAAAATGCACGTTCCACACGGTTGCCGAATCGATGGTACTGCCGAAAGGAGGGGAATAGACGATATATACGTAGATCCACACACTGTATTCATCAACAATTTAGTAGATCTAAAAGCTTGCAAAAGTATAGGAAAATATCGACGCTTTGCGGTCCATTGTGTTTCAATGGAAAGCGAAAGTACGTATATAATAAGTATAGGTTATTTACTGTATATGGGGAAATATGCACGAGTTCTGCAGCGGTGATATTGCGCGACTTTAGGAGCGCAATATTCCGCGGAAGAAGAAGTGCATATTTCCCATATACAATAAATAACCTATTTATTGCATGCCTGAATTTAAAAAATCTTCGTTGTATGGTAAATAACAAAACTGAATAATTTGAGCGAATTTAGAGTCAATTCCTAACTTTAAAACACGATTTGTCAGGCGCGGAGTGATACACTAAATTTACCGTGCGATATGAAGTCACGAGCCGCCGATATGGTAAAATACTGACCGATCACTGCCAATGCAGATTCAATGGCAAGCTGATGTAGGTATGCAATAATTACATATATACATGTACACAACCAAGCTGCAGTAATCGTGCTTATATAAATCCTAGTTGTCTGTATTATTTTCAGTTTGGAGCATTATGAAAATAGATCTACAAATGTTAGTGAGACTGATATGTCCCTTCGGCATCAGTTAACTGACCTTGAAAAGAAGATGCTTCAAAATCAAGAAATCATTGAAATTCGGGGAAAGGTATGTGCCATATTTCTAATTACAGTCGAACCTGTCTTAAGCAGCCAGCCAGCGGAATAATCAAAAGTGGCTGCTTAACAGAGGTGGGGCCTCTTAATGAAGGGTCACATTTTTCACAATTTTGTTAAAGTATTTACTAGTGAATATGTAAATACAATGGGCAGTTTTTCTTTATTGTTTTTCTGTTCTGTTTCTGTGGTCTACACTGTTCGCTGTCACTGAAACACCCATGCTGCTTCTAAGGCCACAACAAATTAATTAGTAGATTCTCATCCAAATTTTGGGGAAAGATGGGGCGGGTGGGCGAATTTTATTTATTATTTTTTATTGAAATTTGTTCAAATTAGGTGTCAAAAAACAATAATCATTTGAATTTTTTTAAATATATACAAATAAAAGATTAATTTGGCCCAAAGATTTAGGGGCGGGTGGGAATGAGAATCTACTAATTAATTTGTTGTGGCCTAATAAACACTGAAGGACAATATAATGATCAGGGTCTTCACTGTTCACCATTTGTCATTGGAACATTCATAATGCTTCTAGAAGGCACTCCACAATGGTATTGTGCTCATCGAGTGTGCTAGACCATCAGCAGCTACACTGGTCAATACCTCAATTGGGCACATTTTCTCATGATGCGTCACATACAGTGGATCCCCGTTAGTGCACAAAGTCCGGCGACATGCAACCGACCGTGTTAGCTATCCAACCGTGCTATAACCGCGGACATCCCGGACGCATAATAATGTAAACACAAACTACACTTGCAAATGTACATGTCTCCTATTTAATACCATCATAAGTATGCATGTAAAATGACAGTGATTTTCAACCACATGTTGACTGTGTTCCGTGTTAAATATCTTTTAATACATAAATAAACATATTGAATCGTTCCAAGACTGTCGTGTTGTGTTTTACATATCCAATTGCAAGTCTACACGCTGAGGTCCTTGATCTGGGTCATGCAATTGTGTACAATGTAAATAAAATGTATATTCAGCCTTGATTTTGGGATCTTCCCTCCGGTCATACAGGTAAAATGCGGGATTCAACCTCGTTGACCCGGCCTTACATGACGCCCAGAAGCCTTAAGTTCATTTTTTTTTTCCAATGTTTAATTTTTATTTTGTGTGTTTCTAGAATGGTACTCGAGTTCCTGTCATTTGTCCTGAGGAGGTGTTGCTACCAATGAAGTTTCTGGCTAATAAACAGGCAAGACAGACGGCCGGTATTAAGTCGGAAAACAAGTATTTGTTTGCAAACACAGGTTAGTGCTTTTAAGCCATTTGATTGTCAACTTGTGGGTTAAAAATCACTATTGGTAAAGTCGAGGATTTAGTAGGAAACCCATGTATAATAGAATGTAATTAACATGAGAACATGTCTGGTTATTGCATTTAAAATGTGATATGGTCTGTTGGGAGGGTAATTCCGTTCTAATATGATAATTAACAGTTAATTTATACACTCCCTCAATAGAATTGAATTATGTCTTACATGTATTTGCACCTTATTATAACGTTATTTTTGGCAAATAGTGTCCTCCAACAGAAGAGAGAAAATAATTCCTTCTTTAGAGTAATATTTTTAAATGGAATAGCACTCAGAAAGGTATGCTATCGATGGTTTGTAATTGCAATACTTGGAAAATAGTAGCTTATGAAATATACATGCAGTGTAAATATAATAGAATGAACTTTTATGAAGATATTACATTGATGAGGACAATAGTTTTTTCACAGTCCCTCATATTGCGCACCTATTCAATATTTAATATTAATACACTTGTAACTTCTGTTTCAGCTCTTGATGTTATACATGCAGGGACGAGTATGGAGGCTTTAAGAAGCAAATGTAATCTTCAATTTCCCAGCAGAATGCATGCGACAAATCTCAGGAAGCATTGTGCAACAATTGCTCAAGTAAGTTTGATTATTATAATTCTTTATAAAAAATAAGGCAACAATTTCATGACTTTATTGTATCCTGGTCCGGGGGATACTATGGATTTGACGTTGTCACGCCGCCGCCGCAGACACTTTCGTGTCCGGAGCATGACTTGAATACCGACTGGAATATTTTAACGAAACTTCACACATGCATAGATATCGGATCAAAGGTGTGTCGTGCACAAGAAGGACAACTCTTGTATCGCTAAATTTGGAGTTATCTCCATTTGTCGTTTTGTGACGAGGCCCCAGAAGGGGGATACAATGCAGTCGTCCGCTCTCTAAGTCGAACAGTTCTTATCCAATTTTCACCAAACTTGGACACGATGCTTGTTGGCATAATGTCTCGTCAAGTTCGATAACCAGCCGGATAGACGTGTCCGAAATTGACGAAATTTGTAGTGTCCGCTCTCTAAGTCGAACAGTTCTTATCCAATCTTCACCAAACTTGGACACAATGCTTGTTGGCATAATGTCTCGGCCAAGTTTGATAATCAGCCGGAATGCCCAAGTCACTCCGGAGTTATTGCACTTGACGCGTCCGAAATTTACCAAATTCGTAGTGTTCGCTCTCTAAGTCGAACAGTTTTTATCAAATCTTCACCAAACTTGGACACAATGTTTGTTGGCATAACGACTCGGCCATAATGTTTGCTCTATTTCGTATATTTTTGACACGAATATAGGCCATTTCTGTGTGAAAACATTCCAACCAAAAGAATAAGGTTACATGTTAAAATTTCATAGAAAATCAAGTTTTTGATCAAAATAATAAATATCAATACTTCAAATTTTTATTTGCAATATAATTGCATAAACTTAACATATGGCGACATGTACTACGGAAATGTCATCCGTGCAACAGTCCATTTGGAGTACTCATTCTCAATCAGGCTTAATGAATTAGTATCGACCAGAATATTTAATAAAACAGCATTATGCTTCATTATTTACAGGTGATTGGACTGAAGGATCATGAGTTAAAGTACCTATGCAAACATATGGGCCACACCCTTCGTGTACATGAAACACATTATAGGAGTACTTCAGGTCTTATTGAAAGACTGGATATTGCAAAGCTGATGCTGATTCAAGAAGCGAACCTCGTTGGGAAATTCACCGGAAAGTCATTGAATGACATCACTTTTGAAGGTAAATTTTACTATTTTCTCATAATTATATGTTTAAATACTTACATGGGGAGTCCTCTGTGTGTTTCCGGACTCTAGCAACTGTACTTATGGACCGAATTTTATCAATCTTGATGTTTGGCTTCATATCAACAAGACAGAGGTCAAGTTCGATAATGGCCGAAATCCGCTCATATTAATTAGGTGATCTTGACTCTGATTGACTGGTAATTTCCGGAGCATAAGTTGAATACCGACTGGAATATTTTGACGAAACTTCACACATGCATAGATCTCTCATATCACTTATTTTGGAGTTATCTCCCTTTGTCATTTTGCCTTAGGCCCCAGAAGGGAGATACAATGCTGTCATGGTAGCTTAACTCATTATGTCGACATACCGTGATAGCTTAACACAACAAGTTGACATAATTTATCTCAACATGTCAACATAGTTTCACGGTGATAGTTAAGTCAACATGCTGCGATAAATTATGTGAACATCTCGTCATGTCGATGGCACATATATGCCACCATAGATCTGCGATTTGATTGACTGCTGCTTGCCACTTTTGTGTTCGGTCACATAAGTCGAATACTGACTGGAATATTTTAACGGAACTGCACACATGCATATATACTCGGATGAAAAAGTTTAGTCAGTATTTTCATTTTTATCCAAAACTAACATTTTTTAACATTTTGAAGTACATTTTCATATACAACATGTACCTGACATACGGTTGCCTATACATTGGTCAATTCACGGTTATCCTTTAAAATAAACTGGGTTTGTCACTTTGTTGAAAAAGCACATGCTTGCACGTGTATGGTAAGGTCATTGCTACCCCAGTTGTTGCAAATGGATTATGCACTGACTAAACTTTTTCTACTGAGTATATATCGGTTCAAAGGTGTGTCCCGCACATAAAGAACAACTCTTGTATTGCAAATTTTGGAGTTCTCTCCCTGTGGCATTTTGTGTTCCAATAGTTTTGCAATGAGCCCTCGAAATACCGTTTGATCATACATGTATTTATACATAAAATTGCAGAGATCATTGAAAACGAAGCAGGAAATGATGATGCAGAATCGCCGTCAATCGACAATACAGAATCGCCGTCAATCGACAATGCAGAATCGCCGTCATTCGACAACCCTTCAACATCATTTAACACAGGAATGACCACAGGAATGACCGAAGGTAATTCATCTGATATAGCTTATGATCATGATTCTTGATCAGCATGTTTGTCAAATTAATATTTAGATAAAGTCCTTTATGGATTGTGGGTGGTTGGTCAGGAGCCGTGATGGGCAAAATTAACGGTTGATTCATCCCTTCCGGAAATCCAGTTTACACGGTTTTGCCATCATACATTTTTTGTTTTTTCAAGCATGTGATAGTTCAATCGGTTTATACCCTTATAAGAATAGTGGGATTTTCTGTTAATACTCTTATTTTTAGTGGATGTACTTAGTGATTCTTGTGTGGTACGGACCTGGCACCAGACGGGTTGTTCTAGATTCGTGTCTGAATGTGTATTATTCAGTACTGATTGTTGGGATTTCCTCCCTATAACAGGTAGTATATGGGATTCTACCCCGTCGACCTGTCTGTATATGACCTTAGATGTTGAAAGGATATTAATGCAGTACAATATGGTAAATATACTTTCTTATTTACAGATGACTTGGCCATGGATAATGGGGAAGACTTCTTATGCACACGAAAGAAGCCAAAAACAGGTAAAGCAATATTTTGAAAACAAACTGACAATTTCTAGACAGAATTATTCACAATCGTCATTTAACGAGATATCCAAATCTAAAATAGCGATTTCTCCTTTGACAAAGATCACACAAGGGAGATAATCGATTGTTACACGTTTCGCGCATATTCAGTTTGGACCTTGTCGGACCGCGATATAAACTCATTCGGACCTACCGGCCTTAAATGACCTTTACTAGGTTGATAGGCCGTTAACCCCAACAAACAAACAAAAAACATTCGGACCTGGTCGTATACGAGGGATGATCGGGAAGTCAGGGTCCGATGTTAACTTTGAAAATTGGTTGCCCATTCGGGCAACCTGGCTCAAATTTTACTTGCCCAAATGAAATATTTACTTGCCCAAGCATTACTCTACATATTTTCATTTTTCTCTACTGATTATACCCCAATTTAACTTTAGGGTACCAAAATGGCCTAACGGATCACGGGATACAGGGGAATATGTGAAAACAAACTATAATAAATTAGAACACTAGTACAGTATTATATTTTGACCTAGCTGTATCAGTTTATTATCACAAACACATTTGCGACGCCATTTGTAATCGACCGATTGCGAAATATAACGACTGTCGCAAATGGCTGTGTATCATTCCGCCAGCCAATGAGCTGCGGGGTCATAAATCAGATTGCTTGCTAGAATTATCCGACTTCTATTCTACATGCATTGAGGATGTGCACCTCCCCTTTTCATGCTGAATATTTTTTGACGAAATACGCCATTTGTGAGAGGCATATTCCGTGTTTCATAAACACATTTTCTAGTTAACTTGTGTTTTTTATGTTCTGCAGGTACACGAATTACCTGGAGTGAGCAGGAGATGGGAGAGCTGCGGATGTATTTTCCGGAGTACTTCAACAGGAAGACCAAGCGATTGTGCCCGACAAGACAAGAATGTTTTCGGGCCATTACACTCAGTGAAGAAAATAAAGGGGTTTTATTCAAAAGGAATTGGGCAACAATAAAAAAAAAAGTGTACAATCACTTGCTAAAACATTAACTTTTATTAAGATCATTTAAACTTTCAACACCACAGACCTTCCAATGGTTGACCTGTTAGTCCAGTAATATATACTATAAATATGAACATTTCATGAATGATAACCTTGGTGGTGGAAAATTAACATGTGCACTAACATTGGTGGTTGAAAATGAACATGTGTACTAAGAACTGTTTGATGCATTTATATGGTATTCGGTATGCCTGTGTACATGTACCTTTGACTAGCAGCAAATGTTTCACTTTTCTGGAGTGTGTTTATGTCTTGTCCAATGAAAATGTTATATATGCATTACACATACCACATCTTCATATGCAATGGTTGATGTGACCCAGGCTGACGACAAGGGGACTAGCTCAGTGTAACAAGGGTGTCTTCACTTAGTAGTTAAAGTATGACCAGCTGGTAAATCAAACGTTTATCTTTGATTATTACTTACATATGGAGTTTCGACTATTTTTGTCCATTATTTGTATTCAACAATAGCGTGCACAGCCCAGGCTGATACAGCATATTTCCAGTTGAATACAGCATTGCCTGGTTAAATACGGACATGCTATTACTGTGTTACTAGTCCAATGCCTAGGATGCCACTTGATTAGCTGTAGACATTAAATACGGTAATATGTGTAACAAAACATTTTGATTACCAGCTAATCATACTTTACTTTAGGTCCCTCAGGTCCCTCATACTTCAGGAGCCTGAATCTAATTTTACTAGCTGGCATTAATCTGGATCTCATTACTGTTGCCATTACTGATGAGTCTTTCTTGTAAATATGTTATATTTGTTCATAATTTTTGTCTCACCCACTTGAGGTTAGTTGAAAATATTTGTATGTTTCCTTGTGTGCATAATTACGTAACGAGTAACTCAGTAGTTAGTTATGACCCCATGATGATAATGGGCAATTAAGTTTTGCACCTGTCTTGAACTTGTAGAGGCATGTGAAAGGCATGCAGGCATTGCATGATGCTCCCATATTTCACCCCTCTGGTTTCATGGATGAAAACAGCGGGATATAATTATGTGGGAGTAGCATAGAATGTAATATATGCATGCCTAACCATCATTGTACACCATTCGCAGCCTTGTTCAAATTGATTGATAGAGTGCATACACCATTACATCATTGCATGACTATGACCAAGGTGAAGGTCATCTGATATAAATGTTCATATTGTTTTGCCTGACACTGGGGGACATCATTGTGTCTAACATACGAGGTGTGTTCAAAAATTACACGGACTTTTTCGCTCATTTGAAAACTATCTGATCGATTTCGATTAAATTACACATACGTGTATCGGAACGTATTGCGCATTTGGTAGTGCAGAAAATGTATACATTGTATAACGTATACCGACACTAGAGAACATCACAGTTGCCTAGTAACGCCTACCCGGAGCAGTCCAAAAACTCATAGTTTTGCATAGAAAATATGTGACAGAAACGTATATTTAGACACATGTTCGTGTCCGATGTTCATACAAATTATTCTGACAATAGGCTGAGAGCATGGCTAACTGTATATACTATTGTGAGATGCCATGTAGTGTCGGAAGTAAATAAATGTGTTGTATACACCAAGGTCTCGCGTGACGTCCCGAAAACACGACGTCGTCTGATTTAAAGTTAGTATGCATCTAAAATACCGGCTATTGGAATTTGGAGAAAACATCAAACAAGATGTTGGATATAAGTCAAACATCTGAAACCATATCAAATGAGAGCATGCATCCGATTTTCAAGCAACATTAATGCTCTGTATATGCTCCAGGGGCATTTGAATGTGATACTGTCGACGCTGGAGAAACGCGTATTGACAATACGTTGGTAAAGTCATTAAGTCGCAAGTAAAAATAGGTGCAGCCACGTTGTTAATGAGTAGCCCATGAAATTAAACATATATTTGGTTCCAAAATGTATTAATCGGATTAACATATAATAATGTATCTATATGTGTTATAAACAGTCTGCAGGACTACGATTTGGTCAAACATTAAAGAATAGACCGTGCTACACAATAGCAGATTATTCACATTTTGTACCGTGACGTCAGCGACGTCACTGGACTGCTCCGGGTACGTCTTACCTATATGTTTCAAATAGTCATTATTACAGAACGGTGCATGAAACTGATATTTATCCAATTAATAAAGGAAATGTCACTCTTTACAAAGGTATATGTATCAATGATGCACCACGTACGGTGTGGAAAACATTGAACAAATCCGCGTAAATTTTGAACACACCTCGTACACATTTTAAAGTAGAGTCCAGCTAGCATGCGGACCATGACAATTTAGTAAGTTGTGCTACTGGTATATAGTTGCTCAAGTAATAGTATGTAGTGGTTGAATTTGGTGCATGTTGCATCATTGTTGTTGCATTAGTGCCAGACTGGCAGAGTGATGACGTTTGAATCACTATTGTTTAAACACATTATGCACATTATAATATCTGGGTGGACACATTTATCCATGTTCTGTGCATATTTCCCTCTGAAATGTATATTACAAACCTGATAAATTAACAAGAGCATGAACAAATGTGAATTATACTTTCAATCCATCACTACCCACCATAACAAGCTTCACGTGCTTGAGCTTAAAAGTGAATCTCACATCTGTCTACTAGCTACATGTACTAGCTTAAAAGTAAATCTCACATCTGTCTATTTTATTAATCTCTATTCTCCAGCATCATGTACTGTAATAATATGTAATACTGTTTCATCAGCATTTTATACATGTACATGTAGTTGTATTTGATTTGTTAGTTCGTTACTTGAGTCATCATATTCAGTGGATGAATTTGGTTCAATATATTGTACATGTATAAATGTTTGAAGGACACTACACCATTATTGATATAATATACAAATGTACGAATACAAGTGTGATACAATTTAAATGATTATCCCCTCGCCGATAGGCCGAGAGGGGTTATAGCGATGTACGTACGTTAGTTAGTACGTACGTACGTAGTACGTACGTACGTACGTAACACTCCAGGTTCAGTTTGTTTGGACCAACAACCTTGCGTAATCAACTCCTCCTACAGTTTCCTATCAATCCATTTGAAACTTCACACATGCTTTCTATACATCATGAACATGTGCACCTCCCCTTTTTTTATTATCAAGGCTCACGCGAGGGGATTAGCTTAGTGATAACGATGCTGTCTTGTTATTGTTTGTTTTAAACAATATTCTAATGTCTAGCTTACTCGTATGTATACTTTCATGGTAGTGATTGAGAAAAATATGATAATTGTATCCCCCGGATTTTGGAAAAATCGGGGGATACTATGGATTTGACGTCGTCACGCCGCGTCCGCCGCCGCGTCCGCCGCCGCCGCAGACACTTTCGTGTTCGGAGCATAACTCGAAAACCGATTGGAATATTTTAACAAAACTTCACCCATGCATAGATAACGACTCAAAGATGTGTCGCGCACAAGAACGACGACCCTCACTTCTGTGATTTTGGAGTTATTGGACTTTGTTCGTTTTTCCGACATGGCTGCAGGGGGATACAATGCGGTCGTGGGCGACTATCGTTCTAGTTGTATATACATTTATAAATGATATCACAATTTGGAGGTTAAATATTCAGAACTAATGCAGCCTATGTTTTATGCTTGACTCAAATTTTGCAAACTTTTATGAGATTTTTCTACGTCGTTTATTTTTCAAAAGCTGAAGAACAGTGATAAATTAACAAAAGCATGAACAAATATATGAATTAGCATTTTAAGCCATCTTAGACCGTTATGGCCTACTTCTATATAATTTGCAGTACTTACACCCATATTCATGTACATGTATACAATATGTGACACCTATCCAAGTATTTACACAGTTTTGGCATTCATTGTGGAAACTAGTAATTGATTGATCTGTTGATACATTACATAGAAGTTGAAAATAAATGTGACTAAAGGGGCCCTCACAAATCAACCGGCGTCCGCGCGATTTTTCCAATCGCAAGATCGCCGAGGATTTAGAGCCTGTGGATAAATCGGGCGAATTTAATGTGTGCAACGTGTTCTCTTATATATCAGATGGGGCCCGTCCCCTATAAATCGCAGCAGAGTCCGTACAAATTCGGGCAGCGTCCGGCCGGACGCCTCACGTAAATGCCATTTTCGTCTGTTTTAGGAGTCGTGCGGGCACCGCGACTGATTTGTGAGGGTCCCTTTAATGGGATATGTAGGCTATTCTCGGTTTATGATGTACAGTATGTATGTACATGTATATGCAAATATCGCTTTCTCAATTATGTTACAGAGCATTATTGCATCGCACCTATAAGTCTGGTCGTGGATGCAATGTGACTATCTGGTAAAAAGATTATAACAACTTATGGTTTAGTATGAATGAATGTACATGTATTGTCTTTAAAACAATCTTCTCATTTACAAACATTGTCACTTTTTATATGAGACTGTTACATGTACCATGTATATGACTGATATATACACCTGTACCATAATGATATGCCATTGAAATATGTTTGATTCAATGCAAAAACATTTGCATGAAACATGTTTTTTATGTCTGAGGAACCAAATTCATCTACTCCAGTGCCTATACAAATAAAAGAGGTGGACCGGGATGGCTATAATGGGTGTTGGGAGGCCATCTTTAAAAAAAAATCCTATTTTATTATCCCCTCGCCGATAGGCCGAGAGGGGATATAGCGATGGCGATGTACGTACGTACGTACGTAACACTCCAGGTTCAGTTTCTTTGGAACAACCTTGCGTAATCATCAACTCCTACAGTTTCCAAGCAATCCATTTGAAACTTCACACATGCATTCTATACATCATGAACATGTGCACCTCCCCATTTCATGCCCCAAAACACAAGGGGTGGTCGGGGGACTCATTTTTTTTTATTATTATCAAGGCTCACGCGAGGGGATTAGCTTAGTGATAACGATGCCGTCTTGTTCCTACTTTATGACCGAATTTTCCTCCTATTTTTCCAGCATCAAAATTCCTATTTTCCTATTTTTTTGGCTCAGTCGCCCACTTGACGGCCTGTAAGTGTAGTAAGACTAGAGCTAGTCATATTACCCCCTCCATACAGGTGAATACGGGATTCGAGCCCGTTGACCCGTCTAGTGTAGACCATTGGTCCTTATACCGCGCTCTCAGTTAAGCGGACGTTAACCACTATCCAATCCAATCAAATGTCAAGGCCATTTTTGTGATATGTGTTGTTCTCTAAAACACTTATTTCTCAGTTCAGATATTTACTGGTAGTAGTAGCCCCTTCTCATTGGCTCTATAGTCATTTTATACCTTTGATATATGCTGTCCAGGCAGGACTTTTGATTCAGTTGTAGTTATGTAGAAAAATTTAAAGTTATATGTGTCAGTGCATGCGAAAACCGACCACTTGGCATGTGCAACCAGCATAGACCCAGTCCAGTATGAGCATTCACACAGTCTGATCAGGGTATACAGTTTTGTTGTACATGTATATACAAAATGTATAGATCATAAACAAAGTCTGAATTTGAGCAGTGATCTGAAACTATGCTGGTTGGAGATGAAAAGTGGTCTGTTGTCACATGCATTGGCTCATATGTGCTCTTGGAATTCTTATAGAAATAGTCATTATGACTCGTGTTCAATACCTAATACTGACACAGTATTGCCTTGTATGGTACATAATATACTCCTGCTTAAAAAAAGAGGTCACTTATAATATTTGCCTCTGAAGCACGACGCTGAGACTCGGAGTTGAACATTGGCACCTCCGAATAATAATTAGTTTTTCTGTCAGAACAGACATCACAAAACACATGCAATGTAGGAACTTACAATATTTCAGTCCACGAGTAGGTCTTGTGCGGATTTCAAAATGGCCGCCAATGTGGATATTTCTCTGGTTATCTCGGTCACTTAAAGATGTATAAACATCATTTCAGTAACATTACCAACATAGATGTTGATAAGGTTAACATTTGTACAGTATTTGATTATTTTCGCCTTAAACACATGATGGTACATGTTTAATGTCAATACAAATAATTATTTGACATGTTTGTAAAGATTTATATTGATGCTCCCCAAAATAAAATTTTGGGGGAGCATAAGTCGCTGCCTTGTCCCACCGCACAAACTTAACCTCTTCGTGAATTTGCTATATCTTCTGTTTCCTTTCACCAAGCCCTGTGCTGTGTCGGGGATAGGTCAAGCCCAAGAATTGTGCCGCAGTAGCCATGCTTGTCGTAGGAGGCGACTCAAATGGCTTTAACGATGGGGTTCATCCTTATAGCGGGCTTGTTAAGTCCATCAAACAGGGTCACCGAACTTGGAATTTTTGCGAATTTTTTTTTTTTACTATCAAACCCTCGTTGGGGACCGCGGCGTCGGGGAGGGGTCAAGCCCAAGAATTGTGCCGCAGTAACCATTCTTGTCGTAGGAGGCGACTCCAATGGCATTAACGATGGGGTTCATCCTTACTGGAATCCCGATATCCCTGGTTCGGCCCTCTGGTACATGTTTATCTTTGACTTCCTTGTACTTTAGAGTTGAATCAGGTTATACCCATAAGTGTAGTAAGACTAGCTAGTCATATTACCTTAGAGGATGGGGATAGATGATGCTGGTGTGGGAGGACCTGGCACCAGATCATGTTGTTCTAATTTCAGGACTGAATATGTATTATTGTAAATAATCAGTTCTGATTTTGGGATTTACTCCTCTCCATACAGCAGGGATGTATTACCCTGCTGTATTACAGGTGAATACGGGATTCGAGCCCGTTGACCGGTCTGCGTGTAGACCATAGGTCCTTGGACCGCGCTGTCAGATAAGCGGACGTTAAACCCTTTCCAATTCCAAATACTAAATCGTTGGGGAGCATTTGTCGGTTTTACCGACCATCTAGTTAAACAAGTTTCAACTAATGTTTTGCTAAATCTACTTCATAGTCACTATGATGGGCCGTAAAATACCATTCCATTCATTGTCACTACAACACTCAAATACTGCTTTAGGAAATAGATTTTACTTTTGAGTAGAATTTATATAAAAGTAGTAGGCTCATCTTATTACTTTTAGAGGAAGGGACCAAGTGATGCTGGTGTGATAAGGAAATGGCTCCAGATCAGGATATTCCACTTCAGGGCTGATTATATGCATTTCGATGTAAATATTCATCACTGATTTTGAGATTTAAATCTCTGTTCTTATAGGTAAAATGTGGGATTCGACCCCCTTGACCCGGCCTTACATGACCTAGCTGTTGATAGGCTGTCAAACGCCATCATGATATATGCACTCAAAACTAAAATCTATTTCCATTCTAACATGAAAAATACTTCAAAAGCGATTTTCAACTTTTAAAGGACCAGGCGCACAAAAAAGCAAATGGAGAAAGCTTAGCAAATGGCGTATATTCTCAAAATTTGCCAAACATTTGTAATGTGAGTGTGCACCAATATGACACTAAGGTATATTTGAGAAACGCATCTAAAACGTGTTTTTAGTATTTTTTAATATTGAAAAGCTTAGAGCATGGCAAACGCTCTCAGTTCTCTCAAGTTGCTTTACCGTTCGCATATTTCTGACATTATTTGCCGTCATGTCTGTCTTTTATGTATAACGATCGTATTACTTAATAGAGTGTCCAGGTTTACATCCTAACATAATTGATTGATGTTAAAATGCGCACATATCGGTCAAATCTTCACAAACACATCCAATTATTATTATATTGACGTGTTACAGATTGCTGAATAAACCTTTATTTGAAACTACATGTATTTAACACTTTTCTTTTTTGTCCAACTTCCTAATACACTAATGTGTCTCTTGCAATTGAATGAATATTGCAATGGATCTAACTTCCATAAAAATGCAACAATTTGGGAGATCTGGTGAATGTAGATCCTTACTAGAGCTATGGAAAACACTGAGTTAGCTAGAACTCGGCATCCCTCCAATCATGTCACTGAATGATGCACCTCACGGTAAATGACCTTAGAATGTTGAATGGATGGTGAACCCTTTCAAAATCTAAAATCATGGCTCTAACATACAGACATGTCATTATACCCCGACAAGCGGAGTTTAGGGGGGGTGTATAGGAGTCCGCTTGTCGGTCGGTCCGTTTATTGGAAAAGTCCCTTCCGCTCTATATCTCTTTCATTTCTTGGCCTGGGCTACTGAAACTTGCTGGATACAATTATCATCACCTAAAGGTGTGTCGCGAATCAAATGTACGTCCCTCCATCCTACATTTCTGGTTTCGAGGTCACTTACTTAGGGGACTCGCGCCAAATTGCAACAATTCTCTTCCGGCTTGTATCTCTAATTATTGTATCCCATTTGTAATGGGATACTATGGATTTGACATCGTCACGCTGCCGCTGCGTCCGCAGTGTATAATAGTGGAGTAGGAAAATGTGTTCATATATTAGGATCTATTGTACTGGTTCGGGTTTAATGAGCGGCGGTATGGTGGGTAATGCGTAAGTAACGATGGGTTTTTAGCTCGCCTGCACGAGCTAATGGCATACCCCCGGCGTCTGCGTCCGTAGGAGTCCACAAACTTAACGTTTGGGCGAATTTCTTATATTTCCTGTTTCCTTTTGCACAGCTTCTTGATATTTCACACATGCGTTCCCCCCAGGGTCCTCTACAGTGCTGTGGCAAACCAAGCTCGCTCCGGCCCCCGCTGACCCCAAGGTCAAGGTCACAATCTTAGTGCTTTTATAAACTTAACGTTGGGGTGAATTTCTTATATTTCCTGTTTCCCTTTGCACAGCTTCTTGATATTTCACACATGCGTTCCCCCGAGTGTCCTCTACCGTGCTGTGGCAAACCCACCTCGCTGCGGCCCCCGCTGACCCCAATGTCAAGGTCACAATCTTAGTGCTTTCATAAACTTAACGTTGGGGTGAATTTCTTATATTTCCTGTTTGCCTTCGCACAGCTTCTT
>JBEVXV010000366.1:0-8892 GCA_040505915.1 Sedimenticola sp.
GTAGTGTTTCGTTCACTGGTGAAAACATATGGATTTTATGTTCACCGTATAGCTATGTATTTAATGCCAAAGTATGTAATAAAATATAATATTGAAATAAGTTAGACTTACCTGCATGGTTTAGCATTTGATTGCTTAATTAATCATTACTGACAGGAACTCACCACCTTGATTATATATAAGGGCGAAGAAGGGCAACTCACAGTACTACCTGCTCATGGATCTGCTGTACAGAGTCCTACAGTTTTCTAAAGTCAGAAAATGTACACATTTTCTTTTCAATATTTTTATGTACATAATTATGGCTTGTGGGATTGAAATGGTTAATCAATGTTAACAAAGCCATTTGTAAGTAAGTATCGCCTCCACAGGAGACAATACATGCAGGTAAGTAAGTATCGCCTCCACAGGAGACAATACATGCTGGTAAGAATCTTCTCCACAGGAGACAATTCATTGCAGGTAAAGATTACTAAAAATTGTGTCTAACAGAGACTGTTGATTGCCTACATAGTCCAGTCACACTATTGTTGACAAAATACACGCTAAGTGATAACACAGTGTCGTATTAGACAATGTCTGTGTATCCTAGTCAATCCGGATCAAGAACTTCATTTGTTGTATACATTTTGGTAACCTGATAAAATATAATACCACTGAGCTAACAGGTAACTACATGTACCTACATTGACAAAATACATGCTGACTGATAACAAAGTGTCGTATTAGACAATGTCATGCGGTAAAGATTACTAAAAAGGCAATGTCTGTGTATCCTGGTCAATCCGGATCAAGAACTTTGTTGTATACATTTTGGTAACCTGATAAATATAATATCACTGAGTTTAGTGAGTTAACAGGTACATTGTAACTACATACATTGACAAAACAGATGCTGACTGATAACAAAGTGTTGCATTAGGCAATGTTTGTGTATCCTGGTCAATCCGGATCAAGAACTGCATTTGTTTGGTACCCTGATAAATGGAATGCCATGCCAGTGTCATTTGATATCAAAGTTATCAGACTAGGCACAGAAACGCAATGCTCACGTGATGAACTCGATATCAAAATACACTAGCATGGTATTCTTTTTATACTTTATACCAAAATATTATCTATTCACAATTTGTATTGGGTGTGATTGAGACGCCATCTTATTAGATTTGCAGGTCTTAACTAAATATACATTCAACGAATCTAGATTACCCATTATATATTACAGTGTCTACAGCCAATGTTTCGCAGTCAGCGACCCCTCTTCCATCAACACCAGG
Source organism: Sedimenticola sp. (assembly GCA_040505915.1). Taxonomy (GTDB): domain Bacteria; phylum Pseudomonadota; class Gammaproteobacteria; order Chromatiales; family Chromatiaceae; genus Vondammii. The sequence continues at coordinate 1,278 of JBEVXV010000366.1, forward strand.
CATTACATTCACGCAGCTGCGGATGACGACTTGCTGTCTACTAGTCCTGGATATGCGGCTCCACAGTTGCAGGTACAGCTAGAACACTGGACACTGCCCTTCAATAGCCTGGACAAGGTTGGTCCCTACACTCCCTACATATTTGTCTCGAAGTTATATTCACCGATTTGCAAGGATCAAGACTTTGTTCTGTCCTTGTCCAGAGATTAAGTTATTTTGAGCAATTTCGGTGAAAGTGGATTTTTATAATTAAGGATTCAGAAATACCAGAACAGATTCACAAACTCACCATTTGTTGTGACTGTCAACAAATTGACTGTTTATATAAAGAACTAAGCATTCACACAGTGCAGCAGAAGACAAAGTTCATAAACATGATAAAGTGGAGTCAATATACACATAATCATAGCTAATGGTAGGTGGAGGCCCCTTGCTATTGTTTGCTGTGTAAAATAGGTGTTGTTGCATTTTTCGAAGTTCTGACATTGTATACACCACCTACTTTACAGTTACCTCATCGTGGTGCAAGGGTGAACCTAAATGTCATTTTATTAATGTTTGCAGTGCAATAATATATGACATCTGGGGCTAACAAGCAAACATCAGATAACCACCGTCTGACGCAAAACCAATTAAATGCATCAGTATACATGTATGCCTGTGTGGTTCCCGGGCTACAATAGGACCACTATTCATCCATGCAGAGAGGCAGACTTCCTCCAAATGGGATTTAATTTATACATGTATACTTGTTTATGTTTTACAATTTGTATTTGTCATTGAACAGTTTACATTGTTTGCATAACTGAAACTTTAACCCTTACAGTGCTGGAGAGGGAAAGAGTTTTCTGCTGATTTTAAATATTATTACTTTTTCTCCTCAAAAACGTGTTATGGTAGCAAAGCAGAATCGTCTTCAATGGAGACGATTCTACTTTGCTACCAAAACATGTTAATGGATATAAATAGAGGAAATATTTCAAATCTGCAGACAACATATTTCTTTTTCAGTGCTCTAAGAATTAACTAGGAGAGCTATTAAAGAGGAACTGTACAATGCTGAGGGTTGTGGATGAAATCCAGTTCAAATCCCCACAAACTTTTTTTACCACAACATGATAAAACTCTCATAACCGGGGATATAACGTGTCTAATATATGGTACATACGTGTATGCCCTATTAAATTTTTGCATTTTTAAGTCTTTTGTGCACATATGGCATCAATATACACTTTTTGGAGAGAAAAAATTGAGTGAGCGGGGATTCGAACCCAGAACCTAAAGCACCGTGCAGCTCTCCTGCTCTCTTTTTTCTTGGAAGATGCTCAGACTGCAGAACAGCAGCCTGCCTTTGTGCATGGGAGTGGTGGCCCAGCGGTAAAATGCATGGTCTACCAATCCGGTGTCCCGGGTTCGATTCCCAGGTCCAGCGGCCGGAATTAGCGAAATAATTTTTTTAAGTATGCCCATCGTTATTTAAAGGAAATCAAGTTTAAAAAAATGGAAGCCAGAGGCAATTACCCACGGTAAATGCAAAAACAAACACACGGCACTTACACGTTGTTTTTAGTTAAATATTCTGAATTTTATCACAGCACTCACTGTTGATCAAGTATTATTGCTAACAGTTGAGTTCACAGAGGTAACAAACACAATCATATAACAAAAATATGTGAAACGTCTACCTTATAACATGGATAAGTCCATGTTATAATTTTTCTTGTTCTAATTTGGTGGTGGTGGGGCAAGAATGTGACTCTGGATATAAATGGATGTAAAGCGGCATTCACTTTCAATTAAAATACCGGTTTTAATACCATTTTGATTTTGAATGAGCGATATCACCTGTTACAATGAGTGATACATCATATAATCGCTTCATTTGAATAGGTGATATAAACCTTTCAGATTTGACTGATGATAGCATTCATTTGAAAAGATTACATCACGCTTTGAAATACGTGATATCACTCATTCAAATACATGTAGGTGATATCACGAAATGCTGTTGATTACCAAATCGGCAACAATGTGAATTCTGGAAATACAATTTACATGTTTGCAAATCAAATGTCTTTATTTAAATGATCATTATTTATTTTTATACCCATTTTTTATACGCCCGTTTGAAAAACGGGACGTATTATGGATTCACCATGTACGGGCGGGCGGGCATGCGGGCGGGCGTCCGGGCAGGCATCCGGGCGGGCGGCAACATCGTGTCCACGCAATAACTCAAGTTCTACTAAACGGATCTTCACCAAATTTGGTATACATGTTTATCACATCAAGAGGAACAACCCTATTGCTTTTCAAATTTACTCTTGTCCGTGCGATAACTCAAGTTCTAGTAAGAGGATCTTACCCAAATTTGGTATACATGTTTATCGCATCAAGAGGAAGAACCCTATTGATTGTCAAAAAATTGATAAGTTATCTCCCCTTGGCGGCTGAAACTGATTTTCTTCAAATTTACTCTTGTCCGCACGATACCTCAAGTTGTAGTAAGAGGATCTTACCCAAATTTGGTATACATGTTTGTCACATCAAGAGGAAGAACCCTATTGATTGTCAAAACATTCCGATGAGTTATCTCCCCCTGGTGGCCGAAACTGATTTTCTTCAAATTTACTCTTGTCCACGCGATAACTCAAGTTCCAGTAAGGATCTTATCCAAATTTGGTATACATGTTTTTCACATCAAGAGGAAGAACCCAATTGATTTGCAAACAATTCTGATGAGTTATCTCCCCCTGACAGCCGAAACTGATTTTTGCAAATTTTACTCTTGTCCGCACGATAACTGAAGTTATACTCAAAGGATCTTACCCAAATTCAGTATACATATTTAACATATCAAGAGGTCAAAAGCTATTAATTTTCAAAAAGTTCTGATGAGTTATCTCTCCCTGGTGGCCGAAACTGATTTTTGTCACTTCCCAAAATGGTGACAATGCCTCGACAGGCGTATTTTGTGACCATCGGCACTCTTGTTAACAAAATGTATATATTGATTAGGTTTTTGATTTCCATGTCTACGTCGTTGCATCTGTCCGTATGTCTGATGAAGGGACCAGTGGGCGGAGCGGAGCCTAACACACAACATTTCTTTGATTTATTCCGCGAGGCCATTATAATCCCCCGCTAGTCCATGTCCGTGTGTAACACTTTACGTTTAGCATTTGCATTCAGCTAGATTTCTTTGGAAGCGCTTATTGGATTTCATTACTACTTGGCAACAGTCTATACCTGAACATAATATAGTGACATATATGTACCTGGGTTTCTACGCCGCAGGTCAAGGTCATGGCTCGGACATATAATCAAGCCCCGGCGAGGGGATTCGCGTAGTGGTTTTGTTCTTTTTCAGCTTCATCGTGTTTCTAAATAATAGTTGAATAAATACTATACATTAAAATATAATGTGTACACACTGTTTTGAACATGACGTTACATGGACAATACCAATTCCAGGTAATTATGGTCTATATATGGCCCTATTTGAATAAAAGTATCGTGTAAACAAGCATACTTACCTGTAATTGACCATGAATGGGATTGTCCATGTGACGTCATGGTCAAAACAGCGTGTACACATTCTTGTTGTTGAAGGGAAATTTTGGGACTTTTTAAATTTTGAAAATTCATATTTGTTTTTAACCCAAGTCCTTATCTAAATTACTACTGAACATGGCAAACATTCTTATATTTATTCCAGAAAACAATATAGTTTGAAGTCATATAATTATTGTCCAATCAGAAAATAGTAAATAAATAAGTTTATTTTGTGGTCACGTGTAGAATTCACTGCGGGACTTTCCTGGTAGGGAGAATTCATTTATACAATTTAAAAAATGAAGCGAAACAGATATCTTATTGAAAGGCTTCAAATAGATATCTCTTTCATCCAACTAGATATATTGTTGACTCAAAGAGATATCTTGAACTGTCAAATAGATATCTTGTTGAGTCAAAGTGATATCTTTATTAAATTCTTAGATAGATATCTCTTTTGAAATACTAGATATCTACTTAAAATAAAAAAATAATATAATATAATAATAACATAATATTATATCTCTTTCCTTCAATAAGATATCTTAATGAGCCAAATAGATATCTCTTCTATTATTTTCAAACAGATATCTCTTTCCGAGAAGAAGATATCTAGTATGATGAAATAGATATCTTTTTCTGAGAAGAAGATATCTAGTATAATGAAATAGATATCTCTTTGAGCCAATACGATATCTCTTTGTGACAACAAGATATCTCTTTCAGTCAATAAGATATCTCTTTGCATCAATAAGATATCTCTTTCAGTCAATAAGATATGTATTTGAGTCAATAAGATATCTCTGTTAGTAAATAAGATATCTTCTTCCATCAATAAGATATCTCGTTGACTGAGGAAGATGTCTGTTATTTATAAATATATCTTGTTCATGTACTAGATATCTTATTGACTGAAATAGATATATGTTTGTCAGAAAAAGATATCTTGTTGATTGAAAGAGATATCTTATTGACTCAAAGAGATATCGTTTACTCTGAATAAATAGTAAAACGGCATGCCATATTCATCTATTTGTAAATTCTATGCCCCTGGGTCTCATGGTTTGGCCCCCAGGGTGGGGGCGGGTCCAAAAGGGCCAAACACATGGTACTATTTGAATCTTCTCCAGAACAGAAACACTGGGAAACAATTTGTATGCCTGGTTATGTTTGTCTATGGACCCTTTATAAAAATTGTCTGTTGGCCAGTGGGGTGGGGCAAAAAATACTACAGTGATATATTCCATCAACATTTTACATATATTCGACTTCTTAGTAACTGCTAGCCTAATTTGAATGGAATTTGGTATGGAGCTTTGGTACCTAAAGGGGAACCAAAATTGTGAAACTCATGGGCCCCGCCCGCCTGGGGAAGTGAGTGCGGGGCCAGGAACATGGTAATGTTTGAAAAGGGAAAAGGGGGGAGTGACCCAGGGATCATTTTACAGGGCGAAGTGGGCGAAATTCTCTCCCTAAATTGTCTGACTTCTCCGTTTTTTTTAGTTGAGGGAGAAGTTTTTCACTATAGATATAAAACAGAATTTTTGGAAAAAATGGTCTATTTTCTCAAATTGTTAGTGAAAACTTCTCCCTATTTTGAAGGGCTAGCTTGAACCCGGGTCGTACGAACCCTCTGAACCCCCCTGGCAACGCCCTTGTCATGTTTATTGAAACCACTTTTCAAATTCCCAGTGTGGACATTAGACATCGCAATCATAGGGGATACATATGTTTGCTAATTCTTGGTAACGATGCTATTTCAAGAACACAAAAGTGTGTGCATCGGCTATTATTGTTTAAGAAAATGATGTATGCACCATGTTTAGGTCAAAGTAAACTCGAATTATCGCAGGACTTATACACACACAAACCTCTATTTGACACACGAACAGGCTTAATATCAAAGAAATTTATATATGACCGTTTCGGAATTTCACGACTTTTTTTTACGTGGCGATGTCATATAAAACGTTTGTGACAAATCTTTTGAAAATCAATTCATCGATTGACACCAGAAACGAAATCTCCTGCACATTTGTTACCTTTGACATCCATGTGTAACCTTGACATTGGACGTGGGTATTGAATGTGACACATTGCCTAATCATGGCAAACATTCGTTTTGCAAATTATTTGAAAATCGATGCATACAAGATATATAGCAGAAACAAAATCTTATGAACATTTTTTACCTTTACCTTCTAAGTGTGACCTCCACCGTAGACCTAGGTACGCGGGTATTGAATGCGACACACAGACAAGAAGCAACACAGAAATCTGTGATGGACAAAGTCATGTACAGTGGAATGGCCGTGAAAATTGTCGCGATGAACGAGGACCGACGCGGGCGTAGGACAATAGGAAAATCCCGTGATGGGTCGTGATGGTCATTTTATGTGAGCACCGCGGCCTATCACGACTTGCTGATTAAAATGGAATTCAATTCCATTTCCGTCTTGTTGTTCAAATCTACGTCTTGAATTTTCATCCTATCCAATTAATTAAGTTTATATTAATACTAGTCGCCTACATTTATTGTCCTCACACTGATGTTACAACTGATGAATAAAGTTTACAACTGCTGAATAAAGTTAACATTAATGACCTGGGTAATTCATTTTCTTGACTGATTGAGTTGTTGATTGAATGTTGCTAATAACGTCCGTTCGGGGTCGAATCCCGCTCCTCACCATCAAATGTGATACAACACAATCAGCGCTGGGTATTTATAAAATACGAATTGTTTCAACAAAAGAAAATCAAATTTATTTCTTATTTATTAATTACTGATCAGTCGAAAGTTGATCTCTCAACGATCTACCAAAGGATAAGGACACTGCTGCAGACTGTCGCTAACTGGCGTTGTATTTGATATTGCTGTACAAACAATCATTCTTTATTTGGCGAAATTACATTTCGTCAAATATGTTGGTTGTCCGGATGTCTGTCTGTGTATCTGTCTGTATCTCTGTGCGCGGATTCTAGCCTAAACTACGAAACGTAGCACGACGAACTTTGGCAGGTCGATGTGGCAGCGGATTGCGAAGACACCGTGAAATTTTCAGCAAAATCGGCCGCGCCGGATTGCGAAGACACCGTGAAATTTTCAGCAAAATCGGCCGAACCGTTTTCGAGAAATATGCGAAAACCAGTCTTTTTTCGCGGCATATTACTTGCCCGCATGGCCTAATGGTTACGTCGACGGCTTACAGACCAATTAGGTTTTACTGGAGTTCGAAACTCGGTCGGGTAAAAAAAAATTGTTTATGTCCACTAAATAGGAGAGTTTTTCTCCTTTTTAAAGGAGAGTTAATTTTTGCCTGTGAAAGTACCCTCTGGCCATTGTGAAAATAAAAACATACTTAGTGGGCCCAGCCTATAGTATATTGATATACATGGGCCGCCGGCTGACAAAATGGACGAGTGGCCAATATTTCGCCAAATAACATCATGCTCCGCATGACCTTTCATCTTATTTATCATTGGCATATTACTATTTTCACAAATCCATATACTCGGTAGTAAACACGTGTAAGCTATATACTTTTTGTTTATTTTTCTAACATCTTATGTAAATGTAACTGTAAGTTCACCACACGCCCCAAAACAATGCATTCCGGAATTGATTGGAGATTGTATTTTCACATATATTTGGCGGTGGGATGCAGGGGGGTGGGGGGGTATTAAATTTACAAGAAAATTAACAACACAGAACCCCACATATCGCAAATAAATAATTATAAGATTTGCATATGATATGTCGGTGGAAATTTTAAACATCCTTACGTGCTCGATACTCTCCTTATATTAAGTTATAAGGCGACTATTTTGTTCAAAATCACTGACGGGGGAGAAGACATATCATACAGCCTCTCTTGCAGCGATTGGAAAACAATGGTGGCAGACACTTGGATGAAACGGCACACGGGTCAAATTTTACCATGCCGTAAAGCAACCAGGCGAGTCGTTGATCGACTGGACTGACCAGGTTCTGTCCCTAGCGAACCGAGCATATATCGCTTTTACGGTTCTGCTAAGGCCGCAATGATCCTGAAGCGGT
>JBEVXV010000367.1:0-3389 GCA_040505915.1 Sedimenticola sp.
TGCGGGCGTACTAACGATTTAAACAGGTGAAGAAACATTTCTTTGTCCAAGTATGTAAATGTTCTGGCAATCAGTCCCAGATTTCTGTTTGCTTTTGATACCGATTTGGTTGTGTGATCACTGAATTTTAATTTGTTATCAATCAATAGTCCTAAATCCGTTTCCTGTTCTACTTTCTGGAGCTCTGTCACGGTGTTTCCGGTTGTTATTGTGAATCGTCTGCCTGTGTCGTGCGTCCCAATGTGCATATGCTTGCATTTCTTCTGGTTGAGTGACATTTGCCATGTGTTGGACCATTCACATACCTTATCAAGGTCTAGTTGGAGTGTCGATATGGTATTTTGGCCTGAACGTTGGTACATTTTTGAGTCGTCTGCAAACAGCTTCATTGTGCAGTTTACAACTTCGGGCATATCGTTTATGAAAACTAGAAACAGAGTTGGTCCTAGTACACTGCCTTGAGGGACTCCGCTCGTCACTTTTGACCATTCAGAAAAAGAGCCTCTGATGACTACTCTTTGTTTTCTATTTGTAAGAAAGCTCTCTATCCAGTTCAGTACCTTACCCCCTATGCCGTATCCTTTTAATTTTTTCAACAAAAATTTATGGGAAATTTTGTCAAATGCCCGAGCAAAGTCCAGAAAGATTACGTCGATGTCCTCGCCTTTGTCAAGTGCATCCACCCAATCCTCCATGACCTCCAGCAGTTGGGTGACACATGAAAAGCCAGATCTAAATCCATGTTGACATTTTGTGAAGAAATTGTTCCTTTCCATGTGATTGACGATTTCGTCTCTAATTATTTTTTCCATTAACTTGCATGGGACCGAAGTTAAACTTATAGGTCTGTAGTTTTCTGCCTTCAATTTATTCCCACTCTTAAATATGGGGGTTACATGTGCTGCTTTCCAACTGTCTGGTATTCTTCCTTCGCTCATTGATTTTTTGTAAATTAGAGTCAATGGAGTCTTTAAAGCGTCAAGTGTCTCTTTAAACAGTCGCGGGTGAAAATTGTCTGGGCCTGCTGATTTGGATGCATTTAATTTATTTATTACCTTTATGACCGTTTCTTCTGTTATTTGGATGGTTTCAAGAATTTTATCAGGAGGTCGTTGTCTGAAATTTGGTGGTTCACCTCTATCTACAACAAAGACTTTTGTGAAACAGTTGTTTAGTGCGCTTGCTATGTCTTGGTCATTCTTGGTTCTACTCCCATCTTCACTCTCTAGCTCCCCAATTGATACTTGGGTATTTGATTTTTGTCGTACATATTTCCAGAAAAGTTTTGAGTCAGTTTTGATTTTCGATGCCAGGTCCTGTTCGTAGTTGTAAACAGATATTCTAATATTGGTGGTAACCTCATTTCTTGCCTTTGTATAGTTTGTGTAGTTATCATCAGTTTTACAATATTTGTACTTCATCCATAACTTGTGTTTCTTTCTTATGGATTCTAACGCCTGGCTATTCACAAACGGGGTTTTATGACAGCGATCGTGGTAGGTTCTGCTTATTGATATGTTGTTTTCTATTGAATTTGATAGTTTTTCAGCAAAACTTTCCCACGATGCTGCCAGCATTTTGTTACTTAATTCTTGCTCCCATCTTATGGAATTTAGTTCCTCCGCGATTGTGTTGTAGTTACCCTTGTTAAAGTTCAGTTTTTGTTGGGAAGATTCATTTACTTCAGTATAACAATTGTATTTGAAGTTCAAACAAATGTGGTCGCTCTTGCCAAATCCTGGGTTGTATGTTAAGTTGTCTACCATTCCCTCTTCGTTGGTTAGTACAAGATCTATCAGTGATGGAATATTTCCCACCCTGAGTCTCGTCGGCTCTCTTATGTGCTGGAATAGGAAATTGTCTCTGATTATCTCTAGAAAGAGGGTAGAAATATGATTCTCAGAAACAGTAGTTGAACCAAGGTCCCAATTTATTTCCTTGCAATTGAAGTCTCCCATTATTAGTAGGTGGCTGGGTTTGCTTTCTCTAACTTTTGCTAAAAGTTGTGCCAGTTTGTTCAGATTATTCACGTCACTGTTTGGACTTCTGTATAGGCATCCAATTAATAGTGTATCTTGATTTCTGAGTCTGATTTTACACCATACGTTTTCTTGATAGTCAGTGTCGAAAGTGAATGTTTCGCCTTTAAATTTAGTTTTGGTATATATACTAACTCCTCTATTTTGTAGTACCAAGTGGTTTTCATATCCTTGCAAGTGGTAAAATTGTTCACTGTCTTGAAAGTCTTTATTTTTCGGTAATATTTCTGTTAATGCAATGATATCTGGAGACTCATTAAGGATTAGTGTTTCTAGTTCTGTTTTCTTTGTTTTGGTGAGAACGTCCACATTCGAATAAATAATTTTGAGCCCATCTATTTTTTCTTTCGTTTCATGTAATTGAGGGTTAAAAATTCCAGTATTTACATTAAAACAATCATCCTAGTTACGTTCGACGTCTGGAGAAATCGGTTGGGGTATCTGGCTTATTCCTCCTATTACAGTGATATCTCCGATCATAGTTTCATCCAGTTGATGTATGGGTCGCTCTGGTGTCATATTTAGATGCGGTAGTCGACCTTGACTTCTTGCTGGAGTTGATTGCGCTGTTATAGAACTAGGCTGACTTCTAGCAATTATAGAGGGGGATTTTGGGCGTTGTGCTACCTGGTTTTCTATATCACGTCTTTGTTCAGGCTGTCTAGCCCTTCTCTGATTTCGTTCATTTCTTTGTTCTATCGTTAGATCCTTCACTATTGCTGCTTTGATCAGTCTTGCTGTCACTTTTGTCCTGATATGTTTGGCGTTGTCCAGGAGAAATTGTCTATGTTTTTTTGTTCCCACCACTATTTTGATTGGTCTCGTACTAGTTGGTGTTTTGTTTTTTCCTCCTAGTCGAAATGAATGTCTAATATCTAGGTCATTTAGTCCAAGGTCACTTGCAATCTTCCTAATATCTAGTTCATCCTCCTCCTTCTCCTTCGCTGATGTTTCACAGTGTTTTTCGGGAATCATGAATATTATTAGATTGCTTTCTCTTCTACGCCTGTCATCCATTTCTTTGATTCTTTCTTCCACTACTTGTTTTATGTTTGATTTTGCATCGTCTGTAACTTCCATTTTCATGTTTTTTATTTGGTCTGATAGTTCTGTTCTGATTTCTGTTCTGATTTCGGTTCCAAGGTTGTCAACTTTTCGTTCTAAGTTGTCCATCCTGCTTTCGTGCATGGTTTTTATTTCCATTAGTGTGCCGGTAATGGTCTCTAGCGTTGGTAGAGTGTTGGTGCAGCTTCTGCAAGACCATTGAACCCCTTCCACTTTGTTGTCTCCGAAGAAATTAAAGTGACCCGGTAGTAGACCCGAACACTCGAGGCAGAACTGTAGCTTACA
>JBEVXV010000368.1:0-15056 GCA_040505915.1 Sedimenticola sp.
AACATGCGCTACGCAAAACCGATTTTCGTACAGGAAAAAAGCTTGGGCCGCGTGATCATATCATCAGCTGGGACAAGCCAAAAATAAAACTCGTTTGGGCGGATTGGCTGGTATTAGCAGGTGGAACGCAAGGGCTTCTATTCAAGAAACCTAAATAGCTACCTATGAAAACAATTGGCGGTTGGATTGGCCAAAAAAATGCTCAATTTCTCACCATCTTCATCACATCATTCTCTGAGGTAGATTGGGTATCTTAAACAGCCACACCTACGCCTATCGGGGACTATCACCACGGCTTTTAGCCTTTCATAGCGATCAGCGAGGGATGGGGTAAACAGAAAGGCTACTCCAGTCACCTCCTGTCTCGAGTGTTCTTTATTCGTTCTCTATAATTAAAGCAAATTCAATCGACAGGAACGACAGGGATGTCTCTCCGCGCTGCTCAACTCTACCAAAAGCCGACCCCAAAACTCGCGTATACCAGCGCAGAAGACCAGCGCGCACGGCAACCTATCAGGTGGTGCAGTATCACCTCGAGACATGGCTGGAGAATACACGGGAGGTCAACCCGGCCAATACCATCACCAAATCATTGATCTCACCCGAGCATTAGCGCCAATGGTGGCCGATCTAAACGGCGGTGTTTTTGATGCAACCACTCACTACTTAACGGGTAACCGGCTCCACCCCCCAGATCTTTTTTGCATACTCTCCGATGGTGCGGTCGGATGAGAATTTGCCCATGTGGGCAACATTGAGTAGTGCCTTGCGATTCCATGCAGAGGGATCACGATAGAGCTCCTCTACCCGGCTTTGGCAGTCGATATAGGCACGGTAGTCGGCCAGTAGCATATAGCGGTCTGATCGTAACAGCTTTTCAATAATGGGCTGATAGCGATCTTTCTCGCTGGGTGAAAAGTAGCCGTTGCCAATCATATCAATGACCTCTCTTAGCTCCTCATCCGCCTGGTAGAAGGTGCGTGGAAAATACCCTTCGCTACGTATCACCGTTAGCTCTTTTACCGTATGCCCGAAGAGGAAGAAGTTATCCTCCCCGACCTCATTGCGGATTTCGATATTTGCCCCGTCGAGGGTGCCTATGGTGAGTGCGCCGTTGAGTGCCAGCTTCATATTGCCGGTGCCGGATGCCTCGGTGCCGGCAGTTGATATCTGCTGTGAGAGGTCGGCGGCGGGGATGATGTCGGTGGCGGTAGTGACATCATAGTTGGGAATAAAGACGATTTTCAAACAGTCGCCTACGGCGGGATCATTGTTGATGATATCGGCAACGTTATTGATCAGGCGGATGATCAGCTTGGCGATGGTATAGCCGGGGGCGGCTTTACCGGCAAAGATAACCGTGCGTGGGAGTGGGTCACTGATGCGACCATGACGGATACGGTTGTAGAGGGTGATGCAGTGGAACAGGTTGAGCAGCTGTCGCTTGTACTCATGGATGCGCTTTACCTGGACATCGAACAGCGACTCTTCATTGATCTGGATACCAAGGCGGCGCTTGATCATTTGTGTGAGCCGTCGTTTGTTATCCCGCTTTACCTGGCTAAATGCAGTGAGAAATGGCTCGTTATCGGCGTATTTCTCTAGCTTCTTCAGCTTAGTCAGATTTGTCAGTACACCGGGCTTAAGGGTTTTGCAGATCAGTTTGGTCAGGGCCGGGTTGGACTGGTTGAGCCAGAGCCGGGGCGTGATGCCGTTGGTGATGTTGATAAACTTCTCTGGGTAGAAGGTATCGAAGTCGGGAAAGAGATTGCTACGCAGCAGTTTGGTGTGCAGCTCGGCCACACCGTTGACCTTATGGCTACCGACAATGGCGAGATGGGCCATACGGATAGTGCGCTCTCCTCTTTCATCGATGATTGACATACGCCGCAGCAGTTCACTATCACCCGGGTGTTTGTGCATCACCTCATCGAGAAAACGCTGGTTGATCTCATAGATGATCTGCAGGTGACGGGGCAGAATCTTAGCGAATAGTTTTACTGACCAGCTCTCAAGTGCCTCGGGGAGTAGGGTGTGATTGGTGTAGGCAAAAGTATCTGTTGTAATCTCCCATGCCTGCTGCCAACCGAGGTGGTGTATATCGACGAGGACGCGCATCAACTCGGGGATGGCGATAGCCGGGTGGGTGTCGTTGAGCTGAATGGCTACCTTGTCAGGAAGCTTGGTCAAGTCATTATGGAGTTTGAGAAAACGAAAAAGTATATCCTGTAGCGAGGCACTGACAAAGAAGTACTGCTGCTTGAGACGTAACTGCCGTCCCATCACTGTGGTGTCGTTGGGGTAGAGCACTTTGGAGAGGTTCTCAGACTCATTCTTCTCCTCCACCGCTTTAATGTAGTCCCCCTGGTTGAATAGTTGCAGGTTGAAGTCGCGGCTCGCTTTGGCTGACCAGAGGCGCAGGTTGTTAACACTGGCGTTGTTGTAACCGGGTGTCGGGGTGTCATAGGCCATCGCCATAACGTCGTCGGTATCTATCCAATGGTGGTGCATGCTGCCATCGTCACTGGGGTACTGGACTACGCGACCGTGGAACTGAACCGGGTAGAGCACCTCAGGGCGATGAAATTCCCAGGGGTTGGCGTAGCGTAGCCAGTTGTCAGGGCGTTCCTCCTGACAGCCATCTTCGATCTGTTGGCGGAACATGCCGTACTCATAACGGATGCCGTAGCCGTAACCCGGCAGTTGCAGTGTCGCCATGGAGTCGAGGAAACAGGCGGCAAGCCGACCCAGGCCACCGTTTCCCAGAGCGGCATCGAGTTCAAGTTCCTCTAACATCTCCAGGTTGCAGCCGATCTCGTCCAGTGCCTGTTTCGCCTCTTCGAGAAAGTCAAGGTTGAGCAGGCTGTTGCGCAGGGTGCGTCCTATGAGAAATTCAAGAGAGAAATAGTAGATCCGCTTGGTATCCTGTTTGTAGTAGCTGCGCATGGTCTCCATCCAACGCTCAATCAGCCGGTCACGGATGACATAGGCGATCGCCAGATACCAGTCACGGTCGGTGGCGGTGTAGTCGTCCTTGCCTACCGTATAGGTCATTCTGTTGGCCAGACCGTGCTTGATTGATGTGACATCCTGGCCCTCGTGATCGTGATCCAGACGGGGCGGATGGGTGCTATTACTCATGGTTCATTCTCACAGTTCTGTCCAGCGGGTGGCTAGGGATAAATGGCAGTCCTAGATGGTAAACCTCAATAGGATTGATCAGATGTAACTATTTAGCTATACCCTATTATGAGGCTATTTTCACCCGACCCCAAACCCAGCTGAATAGTTACCATCAAATTCTAGTAAAAAGTGGTGCTAGTGTGTAGGTACACAATAACTGAAGTGGGCCACCTCTGCCAAAAGTGGAATATAAACTACACTTTACCCAGGGGTAGATAGGATATTGAGCATAAAGCTTTATGAGAAAAGAGGTCAAAACCAGTATTGATGGTCTTGAGGTGGGGATGTTTGTTTCCCGCCTTGATCGACCATGGGTCAAGACTCCATTTGATCTTCAGGGTGTTGTGGTTAGAAGTTCTGCGGATATCGAACGCCTGAGAAAGTACTGCAACCACGTCTATGTCGATGTAGAGCAAGGTATTTCTCCAGAGCCACGCTTCTGGATTCTTGATGAAACACCCAGTGTTATCCTCGATCAGAATCCTGACCCTTTTCACGCTGCAGAGAAGAAAAAAAACAATGAGGTGGTGGAGTATGCCGCTTTGCGCAAAATCACCTACGAAAATAGTACCCGCTTCAACGGTGAGGTGGGGGTTGCAGAACAGGTTCACGAACAAATAAGTGATCGCTTTCACCAGATTCTGGCTGATTTAAAGCGTGGTAAGGCATTGGATTTAGATGCGGTCAAAGAGGGGGTGAGCGATATGGTGGAGAGCATCATTCGTAATCCCTCGGCGATGATGTGGGTGGTTCATATCAGGCGGCTCGATGACTACACCTATACCCGCTCTCTCGGTAGTTCGGTGTGGAGCGCCACCTTTGGTCGTCATCTTGGGTTGGAGGAGCCTGATATTGAGTCACTGGCCCTGGGTGGCCTGCTACTGGATCTTGGAAAGAGCATGCTTCCCCTCGATTTGCTGTTGAAAGCGGGGGCGCTGACCCCAGAAGAGAAAAAGAGGATGAATACCCATGTTGATCTTGGTGTCAGGGTCCTGGCCAAGACATCACGGGGGCCAGCGGTAAAGCAGAAGCTTCCAATGGATGTCTTCCAGATGATAGCGACACACCATGAGCGGGCCGATGGCAGCGGCTATCCCCAGGGATTGGATAATCATCAGATACCCCTGTTTGGACGTATCGCAGGCATTGTCGACAGTTTTGATGCAATGACCAGCAGGCGACCCTATATCAGTGATGGTCCCATGTCACCCCATGAGGCGGTCAATGAACTCTACGAGATCAGGGGTACTCTATTTCAGGCTGAATTGGTCGAGCAGTTTATCCAGACCGTGGGCATCTACCCCACCGGGTCACTGGTTGAACTCAATACCGGCGAAGTGGGTGCTGTGGTGGCAATTAATGGATTGAGGCGACTGAGACCGTCGGTCATGCTGCTGCTTGATGAAAACAAGCAGCCTATCTCCCCTTTTCGCTATATGAATCTATCCAAGATGGGCGATGAGGTTTCGGTACTACATGGCCTGCCATCAGGAGCCTTCGGTATCAATATGGAAGAGCTATTCCTCTAACAAATGGTCATGACTTGTTCAGAGGTTCCCTATTGTGAATGAATATTCAACCAGCAAGGTGGATCGTCAGCGCTTCTTTGAGCAGCTGAATAGAGAGGTGCGCCGCTCAAATGAGTTCAGTAGCCCCATCGCTTTGCTGGTCGTGAATATCCAGCGGTTCAGTCGTATCAACAGCCTCCATGGCTATGCCGCAGGTGACCAGGTGTTAACGGCTGTAGCCAATATTCTGGCCAACGTTGCGCGTCAGCAGGATAGTGTTAGCAGAATTGGTGATGACCAGTTTGCTCTACTCCTTTCTGGTATCTCAAATCCCGAACATGCAAGGCTTGCCGCTTTTAAAGTAGAGCGCTTGCTGGAGCTTCCGTTGCAGATTGGAACAGACCAGATTCACTGTAGTGTAAGAACAGGGGTTGCTGTCTGCCCGCTCAACGCTTCGGATGCAGAGGGGCTGCTGAAAGTGGCCGAAGATGCGTTGTTAGTGGCAAAACTATCGGGACAGTCGATCGGCATGGCGCGGGAGGAGACCCACAATATCATCTCAGAGACCTGGGATATTGAGATCGAGTTGGCTGATGCTGTTGAATCGCACCAGATGGAGGTCTTCTTTCAACCGAAGGTCTCACTTCAGAGTGGTAAGCCGGTGGGGGCCGAGGCATTAATCCGCTGGAACAGCCCATCGCGAGGTCTTGTAGGTCCCGACCTTTTTATCCCCGTGGCGGAATCATTGGGTATTCTCAAACCGCTTACCCAATGGATGCTCAACAGTGCCCTGCGCCTGAGTGGTGACTGGACAGATAAATGGGGCCAACTCGAAGTCTCCATCAATATACCGGCGGGGCTGTTGATCCAACCCGATTTTATCGACATCGTAAAGAGTGTCGAAGGGCTGTGGCAGCCGCACAACATCACCCTCTGCCTTGAGGTGTTGGAGAAGTCCTTTATTAGTGATGTGGAGAGCTGTTTTGAGGCTTTGAAGCGGCTACGGGAGATGGGGGTGAAGATCGCTATCGACGATTTCGGTACCGGCTACTCCAGCCTCTCCTATTTCAGGGATATCCCGGCGGACGAGTTGAAGATAGATCAGTCGTTCGTCTTTGGACTGCTCAATGATCAGGCCAACGCCCATATTGTCAGCCTGATTATCGACCTGGCCCACCGTTTTGACCTGACTGTGGTGGCCGAGGGGGTGGAGAATCAAGAGACCCTCGATGCGATCAAAGCACTAGGCTGTGATGTGGTACAGGGCTATCTCTACTCCAAGCCGATCCCTGCTGCACGCTTCAACCAGTGGTTGAACAATTTTTAGCACGCTTTGTTGAAGCGTGATGGGCGTTCGACTGCGATCCGAGAGACCGTTCCTACAACAGCATGGCTAGCCGATATTGAATAACCATCATCTGGGTTAGTTCACCGGCATGCTAATGCTGATAGCACCACGCAGATCACCTATTTTGTAACCCTCTTTTGCTTTGCCTGCAATGTCCAACTCCCCTTTGGGGTCACCGTGGCATTTTAGACACGCCTTTTTGATATAGATGGGTTCCATATAACGGTATCTACTGCCGACCTGCTCTCCATAACCTTTTTCATACTCGCCACTCTCAAATTTCTTTAATATAGAGGCTTCAAATCCATCGGGTTTGTTGTAGGCGTTGCGATATTTGAAGGTGGTCTGCTTCAACTCAATGCCGGTCTTGCCCTTAAGGATGTTGCCGGTTATTCGTCCATATACGGCGGGTATGAAACCTTTAAACTTTACACCCTGCCGATTAATACGCCCTTGATTATTTTTAATGGCAATTTTTGAAGCATCCAATACCGCAAGTACTGCGGCTTTAGCCTCAGTCGGGGTGACTTGATCAATGCTCATCCCTATATTTTTTTCGAAAAGCACCCTCATTTTTTCGGTCACATAGTCTGGCGTGAACCCTTTATCTCCTTTGCTGGCATCGTTGATGATATCCTGATGCTTAGCCACAACACCGCGGCCGACAACGACCATTTTGGCGACCAGTTTAGCCGCCTCATTGGCATTTTCTCCACTCATCTGTATTGGCGCAGCACTTAATTGCTGTAGAGGTAGTGCGGCAAAAATGAGCGTAAACAGTTGTAGCAGTTTCATCGTCATCTCCTTGTAGCTTTTAGACATTAAAATGTTTCACCACTTGCTTGAGGTCTTTGATGATCTTGTTGATCAGCTTTCCGGTTGTGGCTGTGCGCTGTGCCCGCTCGGCGGTCTGATCGGCAACCAAGCTGATGTTGATAATATTCTGGTTGACCTTTTCGCTGACTCTGTACTGCTCTGAAGAGGAGTGGGCTATACGCTCACTCATTGCGTGAATATCGGAGACTTTGCGGGTGATCCGCTCCAGTGCCTGGCCTGCCTGGCCGGTTTTTTCGACACTTTGATGCGCTTTTTCGGTGCCGATACTCATTACCGATACTGCCTCTT
Organism: Sedimenticola sp.; assembly: GCA_040505915.1. Classification (GTDB taxonomy): domain Bacteria; phylum Pseudomonadota; class Gammaproteobacteria; order Chromatiales; family Chromatiaceae; genus Vondammii. Next base: position 7,165 of record JBEVXV010000368.1, read on the forward strand.
TTGCCACCTGTTGCAATACTGTAATCGTCTCCTGTATCTCTTCGGTAGATGCTTGGGTACGGCTGGCTAAGGTCCTAACCTCATCTGCCACCACAGCAAATCCGCGCCCTTTTTCTCCTGCACGGGCGGCTTCTATCGCGGCGTTGAGGGCGAGCAGATTGGTCTGATCCGCTATGTTGCGGATGACATCCAAGACGCTGCCAATTGCGACAGTGTCGGCATCAAGACGCCTGATGACATCTGCGGCTTGGTTGGCCTGGTCAGCCATACTGTTGATCGTCTTTACAGTTTCCAGGACGATGGCTTGTCCCTGTTGGGTCTCCAGCTCTGCATCTTCAGCCGCTTTAGTGGTGGCGGCAATATTTTCGGAGACATGGTGGACAGTGCCGGTCATCTCACCTATGGCTTCTACCACATGATGGGTCTCTGTCTGCTGCTTATCAGCACCGTCAAAGGTCTCTTCTGCAATCTGCTCCATCTCAAGGGCGGCCTTTGATAGGTTGTCGCTGGTCTCTCTGACCTTTCCTATATACCTCCGCAGATTGGTGATCATGCCCTGCATGGCATTGAATAGTTCACTTATCTCATCATCACCTCCGCTGGGTAGCTCAACCATTAAATCACCCTCAGCGATCTCATTGAGTTTAATTACCGCTTGCTGTAGAGGCCTGTTGATCGTTCTTACTACAATAAATACGTTGATGCAGACGATCATGATGCCAATTGTTATCATAGAGATGACAATAAGCTGAATACTCTCATAGAGTTGCTGGTTAAACAGGGTGCGATTTATCCCCAGTCGCACCTCTCCCATATTGATCTCACTGTTGTGGGTACTGGTAATGGGTAGACGAAATTCACGGAATGAATCAGGCTGTTCAGGAATCTCTCCGGCTTTGGCCAAGAGGTTTCCATCGGAGTTAAAACAGGCTACATAGCTGACGGCAGCATCCTTGATGACCTCACTGAACATCGACTCCAGACTCATCATGTCGTAGTTGAGAATGGGCTGTACAGACGCCTTGGTCATAATGCGGATGAGATCCTCGCCCTTGGTTTGCAGGTTGCGTTCAATGTCTCTCTGGCGCACTTCTACTTGCAATCCAATAAGTAGACTGATCAGAATGACCAGTGCAAGGCTGGAGTAGATTGAAAATTTTGCCGAGAGGTTGATTTTCAATGAGAGTCTCGCGAAATATTTTTTTATTTGAAGTGAAATAAGTTTTTGTTACCCATAGTTTAGACTACTCGGCATCCGCTGTTTCATTGATCAACCAGAAAGCTGTAAAATGGACCCTCCATTTTTTCGGTGACTCTTTTGACCAGCCCTACACTCCCTACTGTTGATGATTTTGAAAGCTGCATGCTGAGAGACCGGCATGGGCTGCGTTCGCGCTTGCGTACTGCTCAGCAACGCAAAAAGCAGGGGAAGCCCTATCACCAGGATGCCGAACGCCTGGGGGAGCAGATGGATAGATCCCGGCAGCGGTCGGAGCAGCGTCGGGCATTGCTGCCGACACCCCAGTTTCCCCCGGAGCTGCCGATCAGTGACAAGTGGGAGGAGATTGCGGCACTGGTGGAGAAAAGCCAAGTGGTGATCCTCTGTGGTGAGACCGGCTCCGGCAAGTCGACTCAGCTGCCGAAGATCTGTCTCGCTCTGGGGCGGGGAGTCTATGGCCGTATCGGCCACACCCAGCCCCGGCGTATCGCCGCCCGCGCCCTTGCCGGACGTATCTCCAGTGAACTGGGGTGTGAGCTGGGCACCAGCGTTGGCTACAAGGTACGTTTCCATGACCGCGTTGGCCCCCAGAGCCATATCAAGTTGATGACCGACGGCATGCTGCTGGCAGAGGTTCAGCGTGATCGCTGGCTCAACGAGTACGACACCCTGATCATCGACGAGGCCCATGAGCGCAGCCTCAATATCGATTTTCTCCTCGGTTACCTTCGGGAGCTGCTGCCCAAGCGGCCTGATTTGAAGCTAATCATCACCTCGGCCACTATTGATCCCGAGCGTTTCTCCAAACAGTTTTGGGATGCACCGATTATCAATGTGACAGGCAGAACCTACCCGGTAGAGCTGCGGTATCGTCCGCCAGGGGAGGAGGGGGGAAGTGAGCGTGACGAACCCATCCAGCAGGCGATCGTCGATGCGGTGGATGAGCTGTCGCGGGTAGATCGAGGGGATATCCTGGTCTTTCTTAGCGGCGAACGGGAGATCCGTGAGACCGCTGAGACTCTGCGCAAGCACAAACTGCAACTGACCGAGGTGCTACCCCTCTACGCCCGCCTTGGGCCAAGTGAGCAGGGGCGTATCTTCAAGACCGGCGGCGCACGTCGTATTGTGCTGGCCACCAATGTGGCAGAGACCTCCCTCACCGTACCCGGCATCCGCTATGTGATCGACGCCGGTTTTGCCCGTATCAGTCGCTACAGTCACCGCAGTAAAGTACAGCGGCTGCCGGTAGAGCGCATCTCCCAGGCCAGCGCCGATCAGCGCAAAGGGCGCTGTGGTCGAGTGGCCAAGGGTATCTGTATCCGCCTCTACGACGAGGAGGATTTCAGCTCCAGAACTGAGTTTACCGAGCCGGAAATTCTGCGTACCAATCTTGCTTCGGTGATCCTGCAGATGAAGCTCCTCGGCTTTGGCGAGATCGAGGATTTTCCCTTTGTCGATCCCCCCGGCAGTCGCCTGATCAAGGATGGCTACCGGGTACTGGAGGAGGTCGGTGCAGTGGATCGGGAGCGCAGGGTTACCTCCATCGGCAGGCAGATCGCCAAGCTGCCGGTAGACCCCCGTATCGGTCGGATGCTGATGACCTCTGCCCATACCCACTGCCTGAATGAGGTGCTGGTGATCGCTGCCGCCCTCAGTGTGCAGGACCCCCGCGATCGCCCTCTGGAGAAGCAGCAGCTGGCCGATGAGGCCCACCGGCAGTTTCGTAACGAAGCGTCCGATTTTCTCAGCTTTATCAACCTCTGGCGTCATATCGAAGAGCAGCGCCGTCATCTGACCCGGCGCAAGTTCCAGCGCCACTGCCAAGCGAACTTTCTCTCCTGGACACGGGTTCAGGAGTGGTACGACATCCACCACCAGCTACGAGGACAGATGCACGAGCTGGGCTATAAGGAGAACCAGGCCGAGGCGGGCTACGAAGAGATTCACAAAGCGCTGCTCACTGGTCTGCTCAGTCACCTTGGAATAAAGGGGAGTGGCAAAAAGCGGGAGTACCTGGGGGCGCGCAACAGCCACTTCCATATCTTTCCTGGTTCCGGGCTGTTCGATAAACAGCCGAAGTGGCTGATGGCGGCGGAGCTGGTAGAGACCACCAAGCTCTACGCCCGCTCGGTGGCGATGATCCAACCCGAGTGGGTGGAGTCGGTGGCGGGACACCTGGTAAAACGCAGTCACTCCGAGCCTCACTGGGAGAAAAGCCGGGGGCAGGTGGCCGCCTTTGAGAAGGTCACCCTCTTTGGTCTGCCGCTGGTGCCAAAGCGAAAAATCAACTTTGGTCCCCTTGAGCCGGTTGAGGCACGGGAGATCTTTATCCGTTTCGCCCTGATAGGGGGTGACTTCCACAGCCGTGCCCCCTTCTGGCGCCATAACCGGGAGCTGTTGGAGCATGTTGAGGCGCTCGAACATAAGTCACGGCGCCGTGATTTTATGGTCGATGAGCAGGTGATCTACGACTACTACGCCAAACGGATTCCCGAGGGTATCTACAGCACCCCACAGTTTGATCAATGGTTGCGTGGAGTCAGTGGTGAACAGCCCAAGCTGCTACATATGCGTATGGATGATCTGCTGCGCAAAGAGGCTGAAACGGTCTCTCATGAACAGTTCCCCGATGAGCTGAATATCGGCGGCATGCATCTTCCTCTCGAATACCACTTCGACCCCGGCGATAACCGGGATGGAGTGACGCTGAAGGTGCCCCAAGCGGTGATCAATCAGGTATCGGAGGAGCGCAGCCAGTGGCTGGTACCGGGGCTGTTGCGGGAACGGGTGTTGGCCCTGCTGCGGGGTCTGCCCAAGGCGCTGAGAAAGTCGTTTGTGCCGGTACCCGACTATGCCGATGCCTGCATGAAGGTGATGGAACCATGCGACCTGCCCCTGACACGGATTCTTGCGGCGCAGCTAAAACAGATGACTGGTGTCCACATACCCGAAGACGCCTGGTCGGAAGAGAATCTGCCTGACCATCTGCGGATGAGCTTCAAAGTGGTGAATGAGGAGGGGAGAGAGCTGGCCTCCGGCCGGGAGCTGACACCGCTGAAGAAACGTTGTGGCGGCAAGGGCGAGGTGAGTTATCACCGCATGGAGAACAGCTCCCTGGAGCGGCAGGGGCTAAATGACTGGAACTTTGGTGAGCTGCCAGAGAGCATCGAACTCAACCGTGGCGGTATCAAACTCCTCGGCTTTCCGGCGCTGGTGGATGAGGGGGATACGGTCGCCCTGCGGGTACTCGACTCCCAGGCCAATGCAGAGCACAGTGGCAGACTGGGGCTGCGCAGACTGCTGATGTTGCAGCAGGCCAAAGAGATCCGCTACCTGCGGCGTAATCTCCGGGGCCTGGAGAGGATGCGCCTCCACTACGCCAAGGCCCCGAAAGCCCCCGAGGGGCTGGGCGCAGGCGCAAAGCCCGATCTTGAACGCGAACTGGTGGCACTGATTGTAGACCTCACCTTTATAGAAGGTCTGCCCCCTGTGCGGGATGAAGCAGTTTTTCGTGAACGAATTAAGAGCAAACAGAGTGGCTTGATGATCCAGGCCAATGAAGCGGTTGCCCTGGTGGGAGATATACTCAATCACTATCAACAGCTGCGAAAACAGCTGGCCAAAACTACACAGATCAACTGGATACTCTCGATCAACGATATCAAGACACAACTCGACCGGCTGCTCTTTCAGGGCTTTCTGCAACAGACCCCATACCCCCAGTTGAAACAGCTTCCCCGCTATCTCAATGCGTTGACCAAACGGTTGGAGAAACTGAGCAATGCCGCCCAGCGCGATCAGCAACTGGTACGTGAGATGAGCAAACCCTATCAACGCTGGCAGCAGTGGGACGAGCGCTGTCGCACCAGTGGAAAGCTGGATGAACGTATTGAAGAGATCCGCTGGACCTTTGAAGAGCTGCGAGTATCACTCTTTGCCCAGGAGCTGGGTACCGCCTATCCGGTGTCACTGAAGCGGATCGAAAAGCGCTGGAAGGAGTTGGGATTGTAGGAGAGATCTGCTCGATGTGTTGGGAGGCTAATCAGGGCATGTGAACCGATGAGCAATCAGCGTTTAGCGGCGGGTGTCCTTGTTCTTGCTTGTTCTTGAGGTTAACGCTCAACCTTAGAGAGTGATCGATCTGTATCCAAAACCACTGCTGTCCCGTTAACTCCCTCGCCCCTTTGGGGAGAGGGTTGGGGTGAGGGGGATCAATAGATAAGTCGTTGATTTAATCCACCCTCACCCTGTCCCTCTCCCTCATAGGGAGAGGGAATGTTCTATTGCAGTATGTCATGTTGCTGTTGATATATGCGCCCTAAAAAATACCTCCACACAAAGAGTTACTGCAACATACTACAAAGTTAACGGGACAGCAGTGATTCAAAACGATAGATGAACTGGTTGCCAACCAGGATTATAATCACCCACTAATCAGCCTCATAAAGAGACCAACTTGCCTCTCCAACACATTGAAATCCACGCCGATATAACCCAAAGCGGTGATACCGCCAGCAATCTCCTGGCGCAAGCCTCAGGGTTATCGAAGCAGAAGATTAAGAGCGCCATGCAAAAAGGGGCGGTGTGGCTGACCAGCGGGCAACACACTAGGCGCTTTCGTCGTCAGGGGCAATTGATGAAGCCCGGCGGCAAGTTGCATCTCTATTATGATCAGACCATTCTGAATACAGAGCCACTGCCTGCGCAATTAATTGCCGATGAGAACGCCTACAGCGTCTGGTACAAGCCCTATGGTATGTGGTCCCAGGGCTCCAAATGGGGCGATCACTGCACCCTTTACCGCTGGGCGGAGCAGCACTTGAGTCCTCAGCGTAACGCCTTTATCGTCCATCGGCTGGATCGTGCTGCAACGGGGCTTGTGCTAATTGCCCATCAGAAAAAAATCGCCGCTGCCTTGTCGAAACAGTTCCAGGAACGGATGATTAACAAGCAGTATCAGGTGATTGTCCATGGAGACTTTCCCGCAGGAGAGGCGCCCCTCACCATCAATACGGAGATCGATGGCCGCCATGCATGCACCCATGCCAAGCTGATTGCCTATGATGCCGGGAGTAATAGATCTCTGCTGGATATCACCATCGAAACAGGACGAAAGCACCAGATTCGCAGCCACCTCGCATCAGTCGGTTTTCCTGTGGTAGGGGACCGTCTGTATGGTAAGGGCGGGGAGGTGGAGGGAGATCTACAACTGTCTGCCTGCCGTCTTTCATTTATTTGTCCGTTGAAGAATCGTGAAAAGGTTTTTACGCTCCCAGATACCTTGAGACTGACCTTTAGTATCAATGGGACCAGACTCGATTGATATAATCTGAAGTCGGGTTTATCCCGCCCTCATCTATTTATGAGGATTTTCAATCGTGCGCTTAGCTTGTTTTGTCGTACTCGGTCAACATCAGTATGTGATTGATAGAAACATCAGGATTCGCAGAAGCTACGGGGGGGAGTCGAATGCTTCTCATGAGTAGATGAAGGTTTTTTGTAACTATTCAGCAGGTGCTCGGGGTCGGAGTCGATTGCCCACATCCATGTGGGCAATCGACTCCGACCCCTGGTAAAAATTACCTCGTAACAGGAGCGCCCCCCTCGCCGCGATGAGCGCCGCTCAGGCCGTACAAATCCCATCGTCCCAAGGGTGGGGCTCCTACGTGGGCGAGTAACTATCAATCGAGTCTAATGACCCCATTGATACATTGATACCTGCCTCCGAAGCCAATGTCTCCACTGTGGTGGCCATATCGGGATCCAGGCGCTGTAGCCAATCCTGTGAGCATCCGTTTTCCAGATACTCCAGGGTTAGGCTGATGCTCTCCGTTACTGTGGACACCTGCGGGCCGAGGATCTCTACCGCCTCCGTGCAGAGATCCCGGATCAGTTCTGTCTCCAGCTTCATCTCCAGGAAATCCAGCATCAGCACCCGCAATCCACGCTCTGGATCGAACCACGCTTTTTGCTGGTTTAACTCCTTGAGTAGTTGGCTGCCTGCGGCAAAGCCTGCGGCCCGGCCATTGCGTTTTGCAATATCCACTACGCCGTCGCCGATCTGCTGCAAGGACCAGTAGTGAGCTGTATCATCATCTACAGTGGAGGAAAATTCTTGTAGAAGTTTCCAGGCCTGTTCGTGCTCACCCCTTATCCAGTGGATGCGGGCTATCTGACCCAGACTCCATGCCTGCTCTGTAGCATTACCTTGCTCTTTGTAAAGCGTCATCGACTCACGGTGTGCCGCCAAGGCCTCTTCGTGCCGGTCCAACTTGTTGAGATTCCAGGCGATTCCTTCCAGATTCCATGCCTGCTGCTCGGTATTATCTTGTTCCTGATATAACGTCAGCGCCTCACGGAATGCCGCCAAGGCCTCCTCGTGCCGGTTCAATTCATTGAGACTCCAGCCGATTCGTCCCATATTCCATGCCTGCCGCTCGGTATTATCTTGTTCCTGATATAATGCCAGCGCCTCACGGTGTGCCGCCAAGGCCTCTTCGTGTCGGTCCAGCTTATTGAGACTCCAGCCAATTTGTCCCAGATTCCATGCCTGCTGCTCGGTATTAGCTTGTTCCTGATATAACGTCAGTGCCTCACGGTGTGCCGCCAAGGCCTCTTCGTGCCGGTTCAATTCATTGAGATTCCAGCCAATTCGTCCCAGATTCCATGCCTG
>JBEVXV010000369.1:0-7591 GCA_040505915.1 Sedimenticola sp.
GTCCAATGAGACGCGTCGTTCAGTCGACGCGTATCCGGACTTTCAGTCCGTAACTCGAACCCACCGGCTTTAGCCGGTGAGTTGTTCAGTTCCGCTTTCTGTTGTCTCAGTAGATCATGCTCATTTGTACTCCTGCGTTGCTCTTCGTTTCATATCTCAATGGTTCTCGACGGCCTTGAGGTTGAAGAGCTTATCGATCTTCTACTCGCCTCCCCTGCGCCAGCCATGAAACTTCTCCACCCAGCGTAATACCCCTTCGGGAGCATGGGCCCGTTTCCAGTTACCGGCAGCAAACTTGTTACCTTCGGTCCAGGTCGGATAGATGTGGATAGTTCCAAGGATCTTATTGAGACCAAGGCCGTAGCGCATGGCGGTGACAAATTCGGCAATCAGGTCACCCGCGTGTTCTCCAACGATGGTGGCACCCAGTATTTTGTCCTTACCCGGTACAGTCAGCACTTTGATGAAGCCGTGGTTCTCACCATCAGCTATGGCGCGATCAAGATCATCCAGGCCGTAAACTGTCGCCTCATAAGTTATGCCTTGTGCTCTAGCATCTTGCTCGTTGAGCCCCACCCGCGCCACTTCTGGATCGGTGAAGGTGGCAAAGGGAATAACTGAGTAGTCCACTCTGAACTTGCGGAACATGCCAAACAGGGCGTTGACCGATGCATACCACGCCTGATGGGCGGCAGTGTGGGTAAACTGGTAGGGTCCGACGACATCGCCACAGACATAGATGTTGGGAAAGTTGGTCTGCAGGAAGTCGTTGGCCTCCACGGTGCGGCGTTCAGATATCTCCACCCCAAGCGCCTCCAGGCCGAAGCCCTGAGTGTTGGCCATACGCCCCACTGCTACCAATACCTGATCAAACTCCAGCTCCACCTCATTGCCGTCATGCTCGGCAATGAGGAGCTTTCGCCCCTCCTCCACCTTGAACGCTTTTGCTTTGTGATTGGTGTAGATGTTGATACCGTCAGCAGCAAAATGTTCTGTGACCAGGGCGGTAACATCGTCATCCTCACGGATCATCAGCTTGGGTGCCATCTCGACGATACTCACCTCAGCTCCGAAGCGGGCGAAGCTCTGGGCCAGTTCACAACCGATGGGACCGCCCCCCAGTACGACCAATCGCTGCGGCAACTCGCGCAGGGTCCAGAGATCATCTGAAGTAAGGTAGTCAATCTGATCGAGCCCCGGAATCGGAGGTACGAAAGGGCGAGCACCGGTGGCGACAATTATGCTGCGGCTAGTCAGGGTCTCGCCATTCACCTCAACACTGTAGGGGGAGGTGATCTTTGCCTCTCCCTCTACGACATCAACACCGAGGCGGGTATAGCGCTCTACAGAATCATGGGGTTCAACCTGCTTGACCACATTTTGAACCCGTTCCATCACGTCTGAAAAATCAAACTCAGCCGAAGCTGACTTGAAGCCAAACTCCTTCGCCCTCCGGGTCTGTGCTAGATAGCGCGCCGAGCGAATCAGTGCCTTCGAAGGAACACAGCCGGTATTGAGGCAATCTCCTCCCATTTTATGCTTCTCAATCAAGGTCACTTTGGCCTTTACTGCGGCGGCAATATAGGACGCCACCAATCCGCCAGAGCCCGCACCGATCACAATCAGATTGCGATCAAAAGAGGAGGGTTTGGGGTAGTTAGCCAACACCTTGCGGCCCTTTGCTGCCGCCAGTATTTTCTTTGCCATCAGAGGAAAGACTCCAAGTAGAATGAACGAGAAGATCAGGCCGGGGGAGAGGATACCGGAGAGCGAGTCCAGCTTGCCCAGTTCAGTGCCCGCATTGATAAAGATGGCGGTACCCAGCAACATGCCCACCTGACTCACCCAGTAGAAGGTCCAGGTGCGTATCGTCGTCAACCCCATCACCAGATTGATAATAAAGAAGGGGAAGAGCGGCACCAGACGCAGGCCAAAGAGATAGAAGGCTCCATCCTTCTCAATGCCCGCATTGATCGACTGAAGCTTGTCGCTAAAGCGGGACTGCACCATATCCCTCAGCAAGGTTCTTGAGATAAGAAAGGCAAGAGTTGCGCCGATAGTGGAGGCAAAGGAGACCAGAAGAAGCCCCGTAGCCAGGCCGAAGATGGCACCGATAGCCAACGACATCACCGCCGCACCAGGAAGAGAGAGCGCCGTCACCAGCAGATAGATTGCAAATACGATAAATAGACTCTGCCAGGGATTGGTCTCTTTCCAGTGGGTCAGATCCTGCTGCTGCGTTTTAAGGTTCTCAAGGGTCAGGTAGCTACCAATATCGAACAAGAAAAAAGAGGCTATGAGAATAATGATCAGGGTAAAAAGTGCCGCCTTGCGGTAATTCATATAAATACTCTCTTATTCTATATATTTGTTAGCAACTATTCAGCTGGGTTTTGGGATCGGAGTTGATTACCCATTCATAAATATGGAGTTACCGACACTTTAACGTGAACTACGCACTAGGAAACCTCTAAACAAGGCTGCGAATTGAGTTGCACTCAGAATCTAAATTCCCACCACCAAAGCGTGCATCAATCTCGTTGACCAACATGGGCTTGGCGTAGAGAAAGCCTTGCACATCATCACACATGTGGTCTTTGAGAAATGCTGCCTGTTCCTTGGTCTCAACACCCTCAGCCACCACCTTCAGACCGAGTTGCCTTGCCAGGGCGATCGTTGCTCCAGCTATGGCCTCATCGTTGGTGTCCTCACCTACACCATCGACAAAGGATCGGTCGATCTTCAGACGATTCAACGGAAAACGCTTCAAGTTCACCAGAGAGGAGTGTCCCGTACCAAAGTCATCAATGGCAAGACTGATCTCCATGGAGGCAAATGTTTCGAGGTTACTATGGGCGATTCCGCCTTCCTGTACCACCATGCTCTCTGTAATTTCGAACTCCAGCACGTCTCCTGCAAGTTCATGCTTTTTCAGGATTTTCTCCACCTGATCCACAAACTGAGGATTATTCAACTGACGGCTGGAGAGGTTGATGGCCATGTGTCCAAATTCAAGGCCAGCCACTAGCCAGAAGGCCGCTTGGCGACAAGCCTCATCCATAACCCAAAGGCCTAGCTGTTCGATCAAACCAGACATCTCGGCGACAGGAATAAACTGCGCCGGGTTGCGGTGTTCGGGGTCGGCTGTTGGCCAGCGAACAAGCGCCTCCAGTCCTACCAGAACACCGTCTAACAGTCGGAACTGAGGCTGGTACACAAGGGCCAGTTCCTGTGAAATGATGGCCTTTCGCAGTTGCGACTCCAGGGCCAAATAGGCCGCAGCATTGTTACCTAGATCTTCGGTGTAGAAGCTGTACTGGTTGCGTCCAGCCTCTTTGGCTACATACATCGCATTGTCAGCCTGCCTGAGCAGCGTATCCCCATCCTCGCTATTATCGGGGAATATAGTGATACCGATACTGGCCGTGACATCAAGTTCAAAGCAGTCAATATTCACAGGCTCTGCAAAGGCATTGAGTATGTGATCTGCAAGATGGCCGCAATGGTCGGTATTTTGAAGATCTTCGAGGATCAAAATATATTCATCACCACCTAAACGGGCTACTGTCTCTTCTGCTCGACATATTCGGAGCAGTCGTTGAGCAACTTCCTTCACCACGCAGTCCCCAACCGGGTGTCCCAGGCTGTCATTGATCTGCTTGAAGCGATCGAGGTCGAGTACGATAAGGGCACCGCGACTGCCCAGACGTTTGGCGCGTGCAATGGCCTGTACCAAACGCTCATGAAGCAGGGTGCGATTGGGTAGGCCGGTGAGGCCATCGTGTGTAGCCATATGTTCAAGCTCATCACGTGACCGGGATAGCTCGGTCACATCCCGTGCGAGAAAAACCACCGTTTTACGATTATTCACCTTCAAACCCGTAGGCATGATGCGACCTTCGAAGACTCGCTCACCCGCCGGTACATGGAGCTTGTACTCCATCAGATGCAGGGTGTTTTCTTTTAGTGCATGGTGTATAGCACCCATGAAAAGAGAGAGATTTTCACTTACGATTATCTCCGATAGAAGACGCCCCTTGAGGTCATCAACCGGCAGATAAAGGTGGCCCTTCTCACCCGCGATCACCTCGAGGTAGCGGCCATCTTCATCAAGCATGAAGACCAGGTCCGGCAGGGCGTTCAGCAGTGCCTGCAGGCGACCCTCGGTAGTGGCCTTCTGGCGTTGGAACATCGCCTGCATCTCATCGGAGGAGACCTGTAGAGAGCGCTCAAGCAGATAGCGGTCGTCATCGGACTGCTGATAGGTATTGGAGATCATCCGGATCAGATTATCCCACTGCGGCTCACTTGGTGGGGAGGTCTCATTCAGGCCGAGTTTGCGCAGTTGACGTGTTAGCAGACGATGCATCAACCGTTCTCCCAGATCAGGGACAGGGTCATGGTTTGATTGTGTAGGTCACAGCGACCGCTGGACAGGGGTGAGATCTCTCCATAGGAGTAGTAACCGATCAAACCTGCATCTGTCGGCAGACTCTCTCTGACCGCGTCGATCTCCTCTTCAACGCGAGGACCGAGTACCAGGCGTCGGCCAACGCAACTAATCGCTATGCATAATGCAGGGCCACCCTTATAGTCATCGAGGATGATGCTTTCTGAGGCGCTTGCGGCACCGTCGATCAAACGGTCGAAGTTAGCCCGCATTAATTTAACGAAACAACCTTCGGGTACATCTCCAGCAAAGGTGATAGATTGCCTCTGCTCATCGACTGCAAGAATGGTGCGTACCGTCAGTCCGTCTATACTTTCATCATTGCGGATGGCAAGGGGAAACAGCAGGCCGGTGGCAGGTAATTCATCGGCGCGATCTCCTAAATATTTTTTGTACACCTGGAGGGCCGGCTGACCATCCAGCGAATAGAGTACATTACCCTCGGCGCGTGTCACTTCACGCTCAGGCCCTAATAGATCCCAACCACCACGTGAACCATGGGCAACGCGTACACTGTCACCGTAGAGACCGACGGCGGTCACCTGACCTGTTAGCCTCTCTCCATCGTAGATAACCCAGGTCTTCTCAAAATGATCCCCATCACCCGCCAGGCCACCCGTGACAACCACCCCTTCGGGCAAGGTATTACTCAACGCTTTAACATAGGCTGAACCGTTGACCAGGAGACCGTCGGTCAATGTGAATACGGCGGTCAGGTCATCGGCGGTTAATTGCTCCGCCAGGAGACGCCCCGCTTCAGCAGATTCCTGTGCATCGGCAATAGGGACATGCACTAGCTTGAGGCGGGTGTCACTAAAACGTAATACTGCGAGAACGATAGTGTCATCGCTAAGATCCTCTTCATAGATTTCACCGGATGAGGAGCAGCCGATCAGGATAGAGTTGGGAAAACTGAGGTGTAGTTTTGATAGTTCAGATGACAAGGTCTCATCTGGGCGGGACGATGAAAAGATGATGAGCAGGGTGCGGGCTGAATCCATTTCGCTGTCCGGCAGCAGGTTCCAACCAGTATCTGCATTAAATCGATGTAGCAGCATCTCCATTCAAACAAATCCCTAACTGTCTCGTTCTAATCTCTACAGTCTGCCACTATAAAGATAGAAGATCCAACTCATAAAAGATAGAAGATCCAACCCATACTCCGCATCAACCGACGAAAGCAATCGACGCCGAACGAGCAGACGTAGCCCCGTTTCCTGATCCTCTCCTGAGCTTGCTGGATAACCTGATCACTCAAACCGGTGGCCTCGTAGAGATGCACTCCATCCCCGGTTTGAGCAAAAAGCCCGTCGATCATCCTAGAATCCGCAGTTGGACGGTGTGAAGTGTGCGTTTGGGGTCGGGGTCGATTGATCCCGTCACAAATCCTCTACATATCGACTATATATACATATAGATAGAGTCACTCTGCGATAGAGAAGCTGTTTCCCTTTTTCCCTCTTTGTCATGGAGAGGGGGTGATAGTCGGTTGACTCTAGATGACCGACAAGGGAGCAGAAGAGATGAATGCTCAAACCGATGATCACCCCGATAGCAACGCCACACTGGGTCCTAGAGGATTTCTCAGACGCGGCCTAAGCCGAACGCTGGTCACCTGGTTCCTGCTACTCGCCCTTATTCCGCTGCTCGCGGTCAGTTTTATAAGCTACTATACCGCCCGCGACAGCCTGCGCGATGGTGCCTATCGCTCCCTGCAGGGGGTCATTGAGACCAAGACTGAATATCTCAATACCTTTTTCAATGACAAGCTAGCTGACCTGGCCTTTCAGGCCGGGGCTCAGAGTAATCACCAACTGCTGGCCAGCCTGCGGGCGGCCCAGCTCAGCAGCGGCCAGACGCTGGCTGATTTTGTCCGGGGTGAGCAGTGGCCGGCCATCGCCAAGGAGCAGGCCGGGGAGCTCAAGCGCTTCACTAAGGCCCACGGTTATTGGGACATCCTTCTGATCGATGTGGAGGGCAACATCCTCTTCACCATCGAACAGGAGGAGGATCTGGGTACCAACTTGTTCGAGCGCGACCATGCAGGCATGGCTGCCACCTCCCACAAGGCACTGGAGCAGGGTGCCCCAGTTTTCTCTGACCTCCATCAGCATCATCAGCAGGATGAGGTGGATATCGTCGGTTTTCTAGCGCGGGCAATGGTTGATGCGACAGGAAAAAAACTGGGCGTCATTGCCCTGCAGATCAACATGAACGAGATCAACCGGATCATGCAGGAGAGTGCTGGCCTGGGCGAGACGGGTGAGACCTACCTGATCGGCACCGACCTGCGGATGCGCTCCAACTCCCGTCTGGTAAAATACGCGACAGCGCTCGGCGCACCCCTCACGGGCGGGCAGACAGGGACTTGGTTGGAAGGAATCGGCAAAGCCGATGATACCACCGGTCATCAGCACAAGGTGACCATGGACTACACCAACTTCCGTGGTGAAGCGGTATTCGGCTCTTATGAGTCGATCGATGTGGGCGGGGTCCACCTCGGCGTCATCGCCGAAATAGAGCAGGTCGAGGCCCTGGCTCCTGCCACCAATCTGGGCCGCTTCGTAGCGCTGCTGCTCTCTCTGACCACACTCTGCGTAGTGATCACCGCCCTGGTCACGGCCGGGCGTATAGTGCGTCCCATACTGGCCCTTTCAGCAGGTGCCAGTCGCGTCAGCCGTGGCGACCTGGAGCAGGAGATCAAAGTCTCGGCCAAGAACGAAGTTGGCGACCTTGCCGACAGTTTCAACCTGATGACACGCAACCTGCGTGTATCCCGAGCCAAGACCGAGGCCCAGGACTGGCTCAAGAGCGGCCAGGCAGAGCTGAACGAGGCGATGCGTGGGGAGCAGGATATCGGCACCCTCGGCACTAACATCCTCTCCTTTCTCTGCGACTACCTGAATGCGCAGATCGGCGCCATCTACGTGGCCGGTGAAGATGGACATCTGAGGATGGTGGGCAGCTACGCTTACAACGAGCGCAAGAACCTCTCCAACGATTTCGTGCCGGGTGACGGTCTGGTGGGCCAGGCAGCGCTGGAGCACAAACCCAGCCCTGACGCACATCATCACAACCCCAATGTTTCCATGCATTCCCAGCCTAACTGAAAAATATTTTTCGTTTTAGCGGGTAGATAAA
>JBEVXV010000370.1:0-8070 GCA_040505915.1 Sedimenticola sp.
CTGTACGTCTGCAATAACATGCTAAATCATGTTATTTCATTGCCTGCCAAATAGGGGCTATACGTCCCGTATAGGGGAATTGGGTATAATGCCCATCTTTTCAAAATATGATCTAATTGTGTTCGTCTATGGTGTCTGTATGTGCGCCCATCATCCTCTGTACTTACGTACGTCCGTCTGTACGTCTGCAATAACATGTTAAATCATGTTATTTCACTGCCTGCCAAATAGGGGCTATACGTCCCGTATAGGGGAATTGGGTATAATGTCCATCTGTTCAACATACGATCTACACAGCATCAACACAGTATATATGAACACCAGACAGAATCCAAACAACCTAAGAACAACGAAGAAATCCCAAATTGTCAAGACATGACATATCGGCACACAACAAACTCCGAACAAACCAACAACGACGGAGCAAGTCCCGTGTGTCAGGACATTAATTTTGAGCACAAGACGGATAACAAACACACTACTAACACGGAAAGTTCCGTTTGTTTAGTGACAGACACTGCTAAAAGGATTGCAACTTGTGATCAACCAACTGTCAATGAAAATAGCACGCCCAAGTCGAGAAGAAGCAACCCAGTGCCGAAGGCGTGCCATCTATGTGGAAAGCTGATGCATCCACATAGCATAGCAAGGCACTGTAGAGCAATTCATGATGACGAGGTTGCAGGAATGGCAACATGTGTTGATGAAAATAATGGCTTGTTTCTTGTCAGGAAAAGCTCACATGGCGGTATAGGCTTTCCAATCCATGTTCGCAAAGTTTTATCGAACGGACAGGTGGACGTCCAGTGTGAGAACGACAAATGTATGGATTACATGCGGGTAGCCTGGAAAAGTGGTATAACATCAGCCGAGTGTGAACATCTCAGAAATGTATCATCGGCACCAGTATTTCCAGATAAGGTATCACTGACTGAGACATCCCTTATCAAACTGTCTCAGAATGGATGCTACAAGATGTTCAAGGATACAACAATACAAGCTTGCAACAATATGCATCTGCTAGCTCAGGAACGTCAGGTCGAAACTATTGTTGCTATTTCAGAAAGTGACAGATATTTGCATTTTTCTGTCCTGGATGATAGTTCCAACTACTATGCAAAACTGGGAAGAATTGTTGTAACAGCAGATTTATCAACAGGCACATTGGATTGCCGGTGTAGTCGGAGAAAACATTCGTGCATCCACAAGAATATATGCCTATGGTATCTCTGTGAGAAAGAGATGATTGATGCCTTTCGGAATGGCGATACAATAAATCTCTTTGAATCCCCTACAGAACAGAAGACATCCACTAATTCAGCGGATGCCAGCTGCCAGTCTGGACGAACTATTGTTTATCCTCCAGAGGACGCAAATATAATTTCAAAAATGTGTGAATACCTACACGATATAAAAGTGATCCCGACGAATAGTAATTCAACATCCGATCTCCCACACAAGTTTGTACCAACAGAGACAGAATGCCACTACTGCAAGACACCTCTTGGTAAACCCATTCGGATTACAGCTAAGGCATACGTGTTGGGCATGAGCAACGTTGTAGAACATGTTGAAACGTTTTTCAAACGATGCATAATGTGTGGTGTTTGCTATAGGTATCAGGAGCACTGCAGTGGAGTACACAACTTCAATGATACATTACTAATTGGCATTGATGTGTGCAAATTCCTTAGAGACTCTCTACAGGAACATTTGCCAATTGGAAGTGTTGTCAAAGTATTGGAAAGAAGGGTGGACAGAAAATTGAATGTTCAAACAGTATTAAATGCATATTTGCATTATGAGGGTCTCTGTGACCATGAATACGACTTTAATTGCAACATTTGTGGCTATCATCCAACCACATTGATCATGGATTTGAACAAAAAGGTTGCGTTCGATAGCTATATTTCTGAACTCGAACTCCCAGATGATTATGATGCCAGTAATGCAGATACTGTGGATTGTGACGCATATTGGCGAAATGTCGAGCTCGGAATGGTCCTGCGAGGGTTTCCACAGCGTAAGGTACCCACATATAGTGTAAGACCTAACCTGATTCAGTGGTCACCGTTTATAGGCAGACATACCAGAAGGGGGTCATTATTAGTAAACACTGAACACCGGAAAGTGAATAGGCAGAGTGGCGAACTGGAAGGGGATTGTCGTGAGATAACCGAGGAAAGATTGGTGGAGCTGTTACAGCACTCATCTCGCCAGGAAGTAGAAGCATTTGCAAAGTCCTTGGGATCCAAACCGAAGGGATCAAAAGCTGACATCGTAATGCAGATTAAAGTTGCAATATCGAAAGATAATGAAAAGTTCAAAAAGGCATTCAGCAAACTTTGGGGAAGATCTGGAGGATGGGTGTCAGGGACCTGTACTCACGGTATCATATACTGCGTGAAATTTGTACTTCGAGCAGAAGGTCCACGGGATTATATCGATCTATTGCTGTCAATGAAGCATCAGCCAAACATTGTTGTCTCCGACATGGCCAACATGCTTGTTGCGCACGGCAACAAGAGACAGAACGGAATGTTTCAGCCATTTAATGGTATGGTGGCAGAACCCACAGTCGGCAACGTCCAGATGGCGAAGAATGGACAATTGGATATATCGTTGCCATGGCTAACTGGAACAGAAAGACGTCACGACTGTACGGATTCTCAATATGTACATCCCATTTCTGGAAGTGATTGGCACCTGTGCCTCTTTGATCGTTTTCATGAGCGAAACGTGAAGAAAGAGGAGGAAGTTATGAGGCGAATCACACATGTGAAACAACTCAAAGGGAGGTTGAACAGCCAAAAGGACGAGCAACTGCATGCTAAGTATAATCATGATATGAGGTACTTGAACGAAATGCAGCCAATCAACCATATCTTTTTATTTCGCTGCAACATTGACGTCCACAACGAGCGCGTGAACCATCGTATGCTGGAAGAACTTAAATCTAACTATGGATTCGACCTTACCCGCGACAAGAACGGATGTGTTCTGATCGATAAGGACCATAGGCTTCAGAAAAACATTCCTCGGAAACGCCACTATATACCTGAAACCAAGAGGCATGATGACCCATCAACTAAAACGACAACACTGTGTACAGGGGACGATTCACAGACAGTCCGTATTCCGGAAACTGTACATGCACGTTCACTCGTTTGTGAGAGTGGCAAGGCCGATGCACAACTAATTGATAAGAATCAAATTCTCCAGCGAAACATTTCTCACAAACGCAAATTTACACCTGAAATAACGAGGTCAGATGAGCCATCAAATAAGAGGACAAATCTGTTTACTGAGGAAGACACACAGACAGCCAGTACTCCACAAACTGAACCGAAACGTCCATTCGTGTGTGACAGAAACAAGGCCGATGAACCGCCAACGGGGAAAACCGACACAGCAGCTGTCAACGACCATGGAACAGCCAGTAACCCGATTGATTGTGCAAATGTTCCGGACCAGCCTGTCCCATTTCTTGAACAGTTCTGGTTGTGGGATTTATGCCTAAAGCACAAGGATAAGAAACTGATCGAAGACGGTTACTGGCTCAATGACCAGATTATCAATGCAGCAATTATTCTGCTGAAGAAGATGAAACCGGAGATGGGTGGGTTACAAGATGTAATTACGCAGCGTTATGGCCATGACAGTATCGGGTCGCAGTCTCATTTTGTTCAAATTGTCTGTATCAATGACTGTCATTGGATCACAATTTCTAACATCAATGCCTTACCCATGGAAGTCTTTATCTACGACTGTATGCTTCGTATGAGTGAACGACCAGCGCTGAAGAGGATAACGTATCCTCCGGACGTAGGGGAGATAGCCTGCAAACTCTTGAGACCATCTGGAAATTTGAACTTTAGTGTCATGGATGTGCACCAACAAACCGGAGCTTACGATTGTGGCTTGTTCGCCATTGCACATGCTGCATCAGTGTGCATTGATTTGGATCCAGGGAGCGTTACGTTCAATCAGCCATTGATGCGTACGGCTCTACTAAACAGCCTACAGACACGGGATATGACCGGTTTTGTGCGGACCATACTTGTGACCAAGCCAAGCCGTGCACTGCGAGCACTATACCAGTGGCAAATCAAGGTTTTCTGTACATGCCGATTACCAGTCGATGGGGCAGATATGGTGCAATGTATTACTTGTAAAAAGTGGTTTCATAAAAAGTGCATTAGTGGAGACATACAAGCAACATGGATATGTGCAGTTTGTACAGCAAGACGCAATGCTGCAGAAGAAAGAAGAATTGCCGACTTGAAGGACATACCGAAATTGAGAGAGATGTCGTCAAAAAACCAGCATACTGCTGAGATGGAGCAATTGTATGATGCCATCAACAAGCTTCACAAGGAGACCCTTCCAGACGGACGAAACCATATTGGCTGTATTACTGGTGAAGAATACCGCCAATCATTCTCCGATAGTAAGCACATGCGAGGGATAACGTATTCTGTACCACAGCGGAAGGAATTCTTCATTACCATTTTCCATGAAGAGCATTCAACTCCAGATGACATCCTCGTGAGTGTTGTTCATGAAATTGCGCATGCAGTTCGTAATCTACAAGGTATACCGGGCACCCCTCACGGACGGCAATTTAAGCGGATCATGAAATCAATCTTCAAATGTGTTAAAGCCAAACAGAGGGAACTTCCTACACCTTATTGTGATGTGAGCATTGACCTTAAAAAGCTTTAATAGTGTATATGCACTGAACATACCAGGCAATTATTCGAGACGAATGTCTTTGGGGAAAGACGAGGATATAAAATCCAGCATAAGGCTCTGCACACTCACCCATCGAGTATCCGTTGACAAAGATCCATGAATGTTCGGTGAAAACTAAATAATTCAAATCCGTCTCATGTCGCCGTACGCATACCATTTCTTATAACGATTACATGCATCTATCGGGTTTCTACACATGTGGCAGCTAGCTTAACGTCGTATTAAGAAATTATTCCTTCCACTACTAATGATGGTTAGACACAAGCTTTTCCATGCATTGCGTTTTCATTGGCATTTCATTACACGAATGCACTTGTGAAGTGTGTGTCTGTCACCGACGCTCTTTGCCATATGATATAAGCTTATCCGTACTGGAGAAATAAATCTTATACATTATCCATAGCATTTATTCAATGTCGAACTACACAACACGATTATTATACACAAGTACCGTTCATGTGTGACAGAAATAAATGAACAGTTTCCTCTGACAAATGTTCAACTTCAACAGTGCAGACACAATATTACACAATACTGGCCAGTTGACATATTCCCACGACTTACGTATTAATATATTCTTGCGGTTATAGGTAATCATCTTACATATGTGAGTAGGCCATTTTTCAAGCATTGATACCCAATATATGTTCTTCTGCAATACGCCATATGGCGCCAGCAACGCACGTATATATATAATGGACTTGCCACAACCCGTTAGGCAATACTGACTTCAAATGAAACAGCTTTCCATCACATGAGCTCATACAAACTTGATACGTGATAATCACACTACACATAATGCATTTGCTGTAGATACCTCGTATCGTCACCACCTAAATAGGGCATTGCGAGTGGCATGTATGCATCTTTATCGATACTACGAAGTGTAATGCCACATGATATTTTCTTGCTACTACCTAGTGACAACATCGCATGGGATGGCATCGTCTCCACACATAACTTATATGAAAATGC
Organism: Sedimenticola sp.; assembly: GCA_040505915.1. GTDB lineage: Bacteria > Pseudomonadota > Gammaproteobacteria > Chromatiales > Chromatiaceae > Vondammii. Next base: position 5,731 of record JBEVXV010000370.1, read on the forward strand.
ATATGTTGATTCATACCAGAGAAAGGGCATACGCATACGATATCATTCAACCCTTTTAATTATAATCTGGACATACACTACCGGGTCAATATAACATATAACATTCGAATGTGACAACAAATTTGCGGATTGTTTTGCTGCAAAACAGTTAACAGCAAAAATGAAGACACATGCATATCCACATTACTCAGTTGAATTACTCCAATGAACAATGACAATTACTCATCGCCAATATATCTAATCACAGTACACAATGAGTCGTCCGTCTTTCAAATATTGACGTCTGATACGTGTGCTTATTGTATGGCTGTGTATCAATAACTTGATGTTACGATTGTGCTCTTTTCCTGAAATCACTGCAATACAATGTACATGCATTTCACGTCACAAACACTAAAACTAAATTGTTACGATACTGCGGTTATCACACTGTTAGAGTGGTCTAACTTCAGGATTTTCACAATATATGAAAGTGTTTGTGAAATGGGTGAGATCATGCAAATGAATCCATGTAGTTTAGAGATGATGCATGTTCAGTGATATCTTTTTCACAACTAACCATGTATTATGCAGACAATATTAACCGTCGGGATTGGTCAATGCAAAGAAGCATTGTGACGAAATGCGCAGGATATAGTTGCATCAGCACTTGTATAAGTTCATGTTGTCCACGATGAGACAGCGGCGTCGACAAATTTGTATTTTCTTAGAATAAATGATGTATATATCATGTTTTCGTTATGCCATCTGTCTCGAAGAGCCGGGTGACATACATTGTTCGGACCGTCCGTCTGTCCGTCCTTCCGTCCGTCACACTTTTGCGTTAACCAGTTCGTAACCGTTTCTCAAACTGGCCATATCATCTACATGAATTGATAATTTACTTCAATATTTCAACACTTCATGTATTGGTATGTATGCTGCATATACCTTGCCATTATACATATGACCTTGACCTGTTCACCTTGACAGGGCTACTGAAACGACAATAATTTGGTTAAAATGTTTGTCAGAGTTTATCCAATATGCCACCGGTGGCATCCGCGTTCGACAGACGTGGAAATTGTTTATTTTGTTATGTGTTGCTTTGTATGCCACCAGTCTCTAAGACATGGGTGGCATATAGTGTTTGTATCGTCCGTCAGCTCGTCCGTCAGTCGGTCACACTTCGGTTAACTGTCAGTAACTGTTTCTCAAACTGTGCATATCATCTACGAAGTTGCTTCATTGCTTCAAAATTTCAGCACTCCATTTAATTGTATGAGTGCTACACCTGTATTGCCATAATTTATATTATTGACGTTTTGACGTTCACATGGCTACTGCAATTACTTTGCAATTTAGATTAACCCGTTTGTTTCTTCACAATGCCGTCGGTGGCATCCGCGTTCGACAGACGCAGTTCTCGTTTCACTATTATTTTATAGCAGTTTGAATAAAAAGAAATTCAATACGTGAACAATGGACTCATATTATGAAAATATGGATAGAATACCCAGTTCCCCTGTTTGGTACGCTGTTGATAGGCCGTTAAACACAAATAATCAATCAATCAAAATATAAAGGCCGTATGTTGCAGCTTTAGTGGGGGAGCCTATGTACTAGATCGTTGGCATGAGATGTTAGTTTTTGGCAACTGTTATAAATGTAATATCCATTGACCTAGCAACTAAGAACTGTTGTTCCCATTTTCTCTGTTGACCTTTAGTGACCTTGATCAAAGGTCAAAGTGTCAGTTCACATATAAAACATGATTTACATATGGCTACCATGCATATTTCAAGCGTAAACGGCATAGACATATAAGGGACAATACATCTGTGACTGTCACTGACATACTGCCAAGGTAGATGCTGACTTGTAGCAGTATTCTCCCTTATACGTGTATACTATACCCACCTGTCACATACTACCAAGGCAAATGCTGACTTGTGGTGACACTGTCTCTTATACGTGTATACAGTACCCAAAGTTGTGTGATAAACAGGAGTGTATAATTATTATCTTTTATAAATAGCAAATATATAAAATGTTTAAGAAAAAATGTTGAAAATATTTATATTAGGTGGCCATCTTGGATTATGCAGATAATGAAATTCACATATCGGCTTATCTACAGTTTATGCCACCTTAACAGTCATTGTGGTGGCATACTAATAAAGTTTACCGGCTGGAAATAAGCATGATAGCTATTTAAATTGTGTTTTATCTGTGAACCTTGACCTTTGATCAAGGTCACTGAAGGTCAACAGAAAAATGGCAACATCAGTTTTTATGCCCCCACCAATTTATTGGGGGGGGGGCATTATGTGTTAGCCCTGTCCGTCCTTCCGTCCGTCC
>JBEVXV010000371.1:0-2955 GCA_040505915.1 Sedimenticola sp.
TCTATTTGGCGTGAAACCAGTCTGACGGTGCTGCATTGAGCGCACGGCCATAGCAAGGAGATGGATATCCTTATCCCAGTCTCTAACTTTGCCCTCAATGCAACAACGGATCATCTGGAGAACAAGCCGGTTATAAGTTTCAACCTGCCCGTTCCCAGACGGATGGTATGGAGTGGTACGTTTGCGCGTGATTTCCAGGAGTTCACAGAAGGCCTTAAAAAGATTGCTCTGAAAGTTTGAGCCTTGATCTGTGAAAATCTCTAGAGGGCAACCAAAGTAGGAGATGACATGTCCTAAAAACTCCTTAGCAACGGTCTCCGCCGTTTGGTCAGGCAAAGGGATGATATCGAGCCACTTGGTAAATTGGCAGATGACCATAAGGATATAAACATTGCCCTTTTGGCTTTTATTGAATGGGCCAAGTATATCCAGATGGACCCTTTCCATTGGAAAACCAGAATGAAAACCACGCAGAGGGGCTCTGGGGGTGATATTATGTTTTTTATTTTGATTACAGGTGTGGCATGCCCGGACATATTCTTTGCCATCACGGGACATGCCATACCAGTGGAAAGATTGTTTCAACCGGGCAGTGGTTTTGTCGATACCCAGGTGACCTGCATGCTTGGCATCGTGGCAGAGGAAAAGCACCTGGTTCCTAAGACCTTCTGGGATAACCAAGAGTGTACGGGAATCGCAACCCTCCTCCCACCGGTAATAGAGGACCCCCTGGCGAATGTACAACTGAGCCCTACACATCCAATATGCCCTAGAGGCTGGACTGGAGAGTCTGAGTTCTCGAAGAGACGGCTCAACTTTCGACTCTAACCACCCCAGGACCAGTGCGATATTAGAATCCTCCAACTGAGCTTGTCTAAGTTGTAGGAAAGAGAAAGAGCCAACCCAGTTAGTAATATTCGTATTAACGTCAACTGGGGCTGAGTCGGGCACTACCTGAGTTGGAGTAGCAGACGGCGGGGAAACATTGTTTTCAGGTTCTGAGAGATGGATTGCTCTTACAGCAAGGGGAATGACATCATCAACGTCGTCCAAAAACCGAGACCACTGAGCATGTGCCCTCTTGCAGTAAGCACACCCGCCACAAGGTAAAGTGGTGGGGTCGCTGCCTGCGGAGTAGCAGTCGCAGGCGGGTAGTGTATCGGGAATCCTGGACAGAGCGTCACAGTTGACATGGTCCTTTCCAGGACGATGGAGGATTTCCATGTCAAACTGGGACAACTCCTCCAGCCAACGTGCTAGTTGACCTTGAATATTTTTGAAACGGGTCAACCACACCAGACTACTGTGGTCGGTACGGAGATAGAATTTCCGACCAAGAAGATAGTGGCGAAAATGCCTGCAATATGTGACGACAGCAAGAAGTTCTTTGCGTGTTGTACAATAATTTTTCTGTGCCTTAAGAAGTGTGTGGCTAGAAAAACATATTGGCTTGATTTCATCACCTTGTATCTGAGAAAGAGCAGCTCCAAGCTGAGTGTCAGAGGCATCAACATCTAAAATGAATGTACCATCTGAGGTGGGAAATGATAAGCAAGGTGCTGTGGTAACCGCCTCTTTGAGAGTGTTAAATGCGCGAGTGTGGCATTCCTCCCATGGCAACGGACCTTTAGTGGTTGTGAGAGTGTACAGGCAAGAAGCAATGCTGGCGAAGTCACGAATATGGTCGCGGTGATAGTTTAGAAAACCCAGGAAAGATTGAAGTTTCTTTTGATCGGTAGGCAGAGGCCAATTTCTTACAGTCTCAACTTTTGATGGAGAGATCTGGACACCTGCCTCAGACACTGTTTTCCCTAGAAATTCTACTTCCTGTCTGAGCAGTTTGCATTTCGCAGGCTTCAACTTGAGGTTGTGCTGGCGGAATCTTTCAAGGACTCTCTGCAAATTGAGTAAAGAGTCCTCTACAGATTTGCCGAGAACGATTATGTCGTCCAGATATGCGAGCACCTCCTCCCACAGAAGACCACGAAGCACCAACTGAATGGCACGTTGAAAGGTGGCGGGCGAATTACAAAGTCCGAAGGCTAAACGTATATGCTGGAACTCACCAAATTTAGTTACAAAAGCTGTTTTCTTTTTAGAGTCTGGATGTATTTGGATTTGATAATAACCCATCGCCATGTCTAGACAGCTGAAGTATTTAGTACCTTGCAGCGTGTCCAGGCAATCAGCGATATTTGGAATGGGAAACCTATCTTTGACTGTTAATAAATTGAGTTGCCTATAGTCGAGACAGTAGCGAACTGCCCCGTCTCGTTTACGTACAAGGACGGGGGCAGATGCCCACTCGGAAGAGGAAGGTTCAATGACCCCAGCATTAATTAGCTTTTGCAAATGTTCTCGCTCCTGCTCCTGGAAACCTAGGGGCGTCCGGCGCATCCTCTCTTTAACTGGAGGAGCAGTACCGGTATCAATGTGGTGATATACACCCTTTAAGCACCCTAGATCCAGTTCATTGCAAGCAAAGACATCCGAAAAGTCAATCAACAACTGACGAAGTTTGGTTTGCTCCGGTAGCGTAAGGCCTTCACTAGATTTCGTGTACAAAGTTTGTAGATGCTCAGGTAGTATATCTGGTATGGGATCTGTATCCGCATGTATGGTCGGAGAATCTTGAATGATTTGTGAAATCTTGTATGACAGAGGAGATGAAAGGGTTAATGGTGTCCTAGTCATACAGGTTGCACTGTGCTGTGCAGTTTTCAATAGTGGTGGACCGGTGATAGTGGTTTCACTGTACTGACAGCTAGAGGGTGGACCGGCAACAGAGGTTTCACTGTGTAGATCAGATTCTGTGTTAGAAGTAACGTGGTCTGTAGTAGACGGTAGCAGTGTGCAGCCTTCCGCTAACCCAATTAATCTGTCCTTTTTAAAGGTCATGAAGGTATTCGAGTCATTAACGACTTTGACATTGAATGTCGTGCCTGAAGCATAAAC
>JBEVXV010000372.1:0-5941 GCA_040505915.1 Sedimenticola sp.
GAAACTGGGTAGAAACACTCTACCCAGGAGTCCGGGCATCACCACAAATAGCAGCGATATTGAGACAACGGTTGAGAAAGCCGGAAGATGCAGAGCAGTTGCTACGGGAATCTACCGTGAGCAGACGGTATTGAAGGAGGCTCCTAGTCACAATACTCCTCCTCATCATCACCATCATCATCTTCCCTACAGCTGGGAAAGATGTTGCGGCGCCTGTACGCCTCCTCACACTGCTTTGATGTCGCTGTAAGCCGGTTGATATCCTGGATGAAGCGCAGCTCCTCTAACTCCATCTTCAGTAGTTGCTGCGCAGGAGCGCAACCTTTTCCATCATTGCACTCATTTTCAGTACCACAGACCCGCTTAACAAGCCGTTGGCATGGGGTCTGTTTACCACTATGAATAGTCTGTTTGCAGGGGCTAAAAAACCCCTTATTGGCTAGTGCCTCGGTACACTGCTCGGCACTATTTTCCCGGTTGCCGCGCAACGTTTCTATCTTCTCAAGCTCCACTAACTGGCGTGCGGGAGAGCAGGCGGAGCTCTGTTTGCAGGCACCATTAAAACCGCACACCTTGATCATTAGCTCCATACATGGAGATATGGCTCTGGGTGCCAGGCTCTCCTCGTTCTCTTTCAACGCACGGGGTGGTTCTGCCGGTGTTTCTGTTCCACCGGATCGACTAATGGCGATACCGTCACGGACAATGACCACTGCCCCATCATTTAGCTGGTGAATACCATCCCAGAGTTGTCCCGATACATCACCGCTATGTCGCAAGACTTTACCTGTTGTAGCGTCCACCGTGATCTGTGAGCCATCATTGAGATCTCCTGACCAGCCGTAGGTGAGCATAGGTGTGAGCAGGGTCGCCAGTAGTAGTGCGTTAGTGCAGGCGGTGTAGATGTGGTTTTGCATAGTAGTCCTCCTGTAGTCCTTACGCCGTTTGCCAGCAGTTTTCAGTTACCAGATTTGCCAAAAATTCGATATGCTCCGGGGCATCATTCAAGGCGGGAATATAGTGGTAACGCTCTCCCCCTGCCGAGAGAAAATAGTTGCGGTTCTCTTCAGCGATCTCTTCCAGCGTCTCAAGGCAGTCTACGGAAAAGCCGGGGCAGATCACCTGTACGCTTTTCACTCCCTCCTCTCCCCACCGCTTCAGCGTTTTATCAGTATAGGGTTTAATCCACTCCTGTCGTCCCAAGCGTGACTGAAAGGTGATAGCCCACTCCTTATCATCAAGCCCCAGTCGTTGGGCCAACCTTGTAGCTGTCATCCTGCACTCTTGTGGATAGGGGTCACCGCCATCAGCATAGGACTGAGGAATGCCGTGAAATGAGATCAGCAGCCGCTCTGCACGCCCCTGTGCCTGCCAGTTATTTCGGACGCTCTCTGCCAGGGTGGCAATATATCGCTCATCATCGTAATAGTGATTGATAAAACGTAATTCTGGAATCCATCGCCACCCTTGAAGTGTCTGGCTAACGGCATCAAATGTCGATGCGCTGGTGGTGGCCGAGTATTGTGGATAGAGGGGCAGTACCAGCACCCGGCGGGCGTTGGCTGCCCGTAGCGCTTCGAGTCCCTGGGCAATCGAGGGTGAGCCGTAGCGCATCGCCAGCACCACCTTAACCGGCCCATCCAATCGCCGCTCCAAGGCTGACTGTAGGGCAACAGACTGTTTTTTCGAGATCGTCAGCAGAGGAGATCCCTCATCAGTCCAGACCTTGCGGTAGGCGGCGGCGGAGTGTTTTGGCCGACGCTTGAGAATAATACCATTAAGAATCAGCCACCAGAGCCAGCGTGGGGTCTCCACTACCCGAGGATCCCATAGAAACTCCTTGAGATAGCGCCGTACAGCGCGGGTGGTGGCCGCATCCGGGGTGCCCAAATTAGTCAGCAGTATGCCGGTAGATGGGGCTGACGTAGTGTCGGGTGCCGCTCCTCGGTAGTTCATGGGCGCCTGTTGCTCTCTAATGTTTCTGTTGATATCTCATATTGTCCTATTTATGCTCCAACTGGCAATGAAAAATATTATGTCGCTATTCAGCGGTACCCGTCTCAAACATTTTCGAATAAACGCAAATAGAGACGGATACTGTATAGTTGATGCTGTAATCGATAGGCTCCTGGATGACTACGTTGAGTCAAGGTTCCAGGGAAAAACAACAACTAAAAGCTCGCTCAGCTACTCCGTGAAAATAGAGTCTTTCAAATATATGGGTTTATTTGCGGTTATTCGCAGCCAACAGCCCGCGTCTTTCAACTACGGGTTGAACATCAAACAGCGGCTGCCAGATAGTGATGAGGGCTTTGTGTGAGCAGTGACCCCATCATCGAACAGTTTGCCGATGCGCTATGGATGGAGCGGGGCCTCAGTCGTAATACGCTCAGCGCCTATCAATCTGATCTTAACCACCTCTCTATCTGGCTTGACAAGAATCCGGGCCGTACGTTACTGAAGAGCCGGCGTGAAGACCTGCTCGATTACCTTGCCGCAAGGTCAATAGAGGGCAAGAGCCCCCGCTCAACAGCTCGTATGCTCTCCTGTGTGCGGCAGTTCTACCAGCATGCTGTGCGTGAGGGATGGTTGAAAACCGATCCTTCAGCACAGATCGAGGCACCCAAATTGGGACGGTCTCTGCCGAAATCACTGACTGAAGAGGAGGTGGAGACGCTGCTGGAGGCACCGGATGTGGGTGATGCCGAAGGTTTTAGAGATCGCGCCATGTTGGAGGTGCTCTACGCCACCGGTTTGCGGGTATCTGAGCTGGTGGGGCTGAGGCTGGAGCAGGTGAGCCTTAATCAGGGCGTGGTGCGGGTGATTGGCAAAGGGGGTAAGGAGCGTCTTGTCCCTCTGGGAGATGAGGCGGTCTCTTGGATGACTGACTTTCTCAATAGCGCCCGCCAGGAGTTGCTGAAGGGGCGACTATGTGCCGACTTCTTCCCCACCCGCCGTGGTGCTGCGATGACTCGGCAGGCATTTTGGTATCGGATCAAAAAACACGCCGCTGCCGCCAGCATTACCAAGCACCTCTCCCCCCATACCCTGAGACACGCCTTTGCCACCCATCTACTCAATCACGGCGCGGACCTGCGGGTGGTACAGATGCTTCTTGGCCACAGTGACCTCTCTACCACTCAAATCTATACCCATGTCGCACAAGCGCGACTGAAGGGGCTCCATGGGGTACACCATCCAAGGGGATAGGTCTCGGTTGCCTGGGTTTTATGGTGGTATGATATCCACTGTGAAGATTGGGAGCTTGTCCGAGAAAAGGAGATGTCACAACCACTCGTAGTTTGGCGCTTTTGTGGAATTATTGAGAAGCGACACTATCAGGGAGTCATAGACTGAATGTTGTTTTTTCTCTGTGATCTCAGCGCCTCTCTATGCTCTCTGCATCTTGCTTTTCTCTCTTCCTGATAACAATTGAGATAAATAGGAGTAACCCGCTATGCCGTCTTTTGACATCGTATCCGAAGTGGACCTGCAAGAGGTGCGCAATGCAGTGGATCAGGCCAACCGTGAGGTGGGTACCCGCTTCGATTTCAAGGGAGTGGATGCCTGCTTTGAGCAGAATGGTGCCGAGCTCACGCTAAAGGCGGAGCAGGAGTTTCAGCTCGGCCAGATGATGGATATCCTCCGTCAGAAGTTGGCGAAGCGGCGTGTGGATATCGGCTGTATGGAGTCGAAAACACCGGATTGCAGCCTTAATTCGGCACGTCAGCAGGTGGTGATCCAACAGGGTATAGAGACCGATATCGCTCGCAAGATAGTGAAGGCGATTAAGGGTGGGAAAATTAAGGTACAGGCCCAGATTCAGGGGGATCAAGTGCGGGTTACCGGCAAGAAACGGGATGATCTTCAGCAAGTGATGGCACTGCTCAGAGATGGCGAATTTGGTCTCCCTCTACAGTTTAATAATTTCAGGGATTGATGGCTTTGATCCGCTGGCCATTTTTTCTCTTGTCACTGCTTGTTGCCACCTCTACGGCTGCAGATGAATTGCCGGAAGAGAAGATGGAGCGGGTTCGTCAGAGCATAGCACTACAGTTACCGGGGGTTCCGCTGGAGAGCCTTAGCGCAACCCCCATCCCCGGTATCTACGAGGTGGTGATCGGTACACGCATCGCCTACCTCTCTGAGGATGGCCGTTACCTCATTGAAGGCAATATTACTGATCTGGAGCGTCGGCAGAGTATCACCGAGCCACGAATCAGGACAGCCAGACTTAATCTTATCAAGAAGATTGGCGAATCCAATATGCTGGTCTATTCAGCCCCAAAGGTTAAACACCGGGTGACAGTTTTTACTGATATTGATAGCGGTCATGGTAGAAAAATGCATAGAGAGATCGCTGATTATGTGGCGCAGGGTATTGAACTACGTTATCTCTTTTTTCCCCGATCTGGGGTTAACAGTGCCTCCTACCGAAAGAGCGTCGCCATCTGGTGTGCTGATGATAAGAAGATAGCCATGGCTTCTGCTGCGGCGGGTGTGAAAATACCGGAGAGAGGGTGTGAGAACCCCGTACTTGATCATCTGCGTCTGGGAGCGATGATGGGAGTGACCGGAGTGCCGGTACTGCTATTGGAGAGTGGTGAGATGATTCCGGCCTATGTACCAGCCAAGGAACTTGGCCAGATACTAAATAACTAATCACTTGTCGCCTACATAATCCTCTCTAAAGTGTGAACTGGTTGGCATTTTCTGTTCGCCGGTGTGTAGCACAATGACTAGGAGCCTGCCCGAGAATAGGCACCGTAGCGAGGGAGGTCGATTTTGAGTCATTTTTTTCCGGTCATTTGAGGTGAATAGTTACTCTTATTCAACGAAAATGAGCGGAAAAAAGGGCCTAAATGGGCTTTCTGCAGTAGGTGTCCTATTCTCGGACAGGCTCCTAGAGGAGCTCCTGTGACGCGATACGATAAATTTAACAGTCTCAAGGGAGCTGAATATTCACAATATGAATCTAACGTCTATTGAAGCGGTATCCCGTACCGATAAAGGCTTGGTCCGAGAAGTGAATGAAGATTGTCTGGCGCTGTTTCCTGAGGTTGGTCTGGTCATTCTGGCTGATGGTATGGGCGGGTACAATGCTGGCGAAGTGGCAAGTCAATTGGCGACGGAGACAGTGGCCGCTCAACTGCTAGCCGATTGCCATACTGGATTAGGCATTGCAAAGGAGCGCATGAAGGCGTCGGTGATGGCAGCAAACAGAGTGCTTGTCGATAGCGCTGAGCAGATTCCAGAGTGGCAGGGGATGGGCACCACGCTGCTGTTGGGCTACTTCCATAAAGGGCGCATCACTTATGCTCATGTAGGGGATTCGCGCCTCTACCGTTATAGAGCGGGACGGTTGGAGAGACTGACTCAGGATCACACGCTTATCCAGCGACTCTTGGATGACGGCATCTTCGACTCTTATCAAGAGGGCAAGGCGGCGGGTGTTAACACCAGTGCGCTTCTTCAGGGTGTCGGAATTGGAGATGAGTTGAAAGTTGATGTGGTGGAGGCGGCGGTCGAGGAGGGTGATCTTTTTCTCTTCTGCTCAGATGGATTGAGCAATATGGTCCCGGATACGCTGATAGAAACAACAATTAGTGCGACCAATGGAGTGATCAAGGAGGCAGCGGATGCGTTGCTCTCTTTGGCATTGGAAAATGGGGGGGTGGATAATATCTCTCTCGTACTGGCACGGCCTGAAAACTAATTATGGAAAGCATGGTTTAGGAGTGAAAAATGGAAAAATTAGTGATATTGAAAGATGACGTGTTGATCAGGGAGGTGCCTATGGATGCATCATCGATTTCGATTGGTCGTGACTCTGATGCATCTATCACGCTTGACGACCCTTCAGTGAGTCGTCTTCATGCACAGATAACCCGTATCTACACCGACTACTATGTCGAGGATCTGGAGAGCACTAATGGCACCC
>JBEVXV010000373.1:0-5416 GCA_040505915.1 Sedimenticola sp.
ATTTTCTGTTTATTACTATATGAAAACATGGTTACCATGGCAACCATCACATATTAAAAAAATAATAAAAACATTGTGTTCACTTTTCGTGACTACGAAGTTCCCAGCTTTTTAAAAAAAATATATATTTTGCATATGTGACGTCAGCTGATCGTCGTAACGTCATGACGTCGCACCGTTTGGCGCGATTTTTACAACATTGTGCAATCGTGCTTGGTTCATTGATAAACATTCAGTTAATAAGTTATTTTGGTCACACAAAGAATCTGCGATATGACAAATACGCTATTGCGTTTCTCCACAGACACATGGTGTCATATTGCCCGTCTAGGTACATGTAACTATGTATAGGCTGACGCCTATGATGGACATACCTCCAGACGGGCAATATGACAACATGAATTACTTATGAAACTATTAATTTCCATAGAGCGGTATATAATAAATAGAATATTCATATGTTTGCAACGAATATGACATATGTTCATCGAGTGGTGTGAAATGTCTATATTTCACGAGCACCTCTATTTAGTATCTACTTACCCGTGAAATGCATTGTTATACGATGTAAATAAAAGTCATATGTTCACACCAGTGAAATAAACGACTTCCGGTGAAAATATGACTACTTCCGCTATCTATATTCATAACGCGCACCTGCAGAGCCGGACTACAAACAGGCTGCAAATGCACATTTTACCGTAAAACGGTCTAAAAAGCAGCTTATTTCTCTAAAGTGGTAGATAATAAATAGAATATTCATCATCCTCTATACCTCCTCGAACAATGAACTGTCTCGGTTAGACGGTTCAAATTAGTGGTCACAACATATACTTTAGAAAGATGAATGCAGAAGGTGAAAAACACATGACCCATAAATATGTCATCCGATATCAAGGAACTGTCAGAGTCTCCCAGAAATTGTGATATTTATGTGAAAACACTCCAGCAGTATGAAACCACATGCGCAACCTTATCTCAAGGAACTGTCAAAGTTCCCTGGAAATTCAAATGATTTATGTGAATACATAAAAGTTTTTGCTGGGTTTTCAAAACCTTGCTGATGCTCAAACTATTTATAGCGCTGGTGGCATAGACATTGGGCCGACGTACCTCATTTTCGAACTCGTCCGAGCTTTCATCGATTATATACATTTTGGCAAAGTTTTGTTAAAATCGGATAATATTTGGTCGAGTTATCGCGATAACGAGCAACAGTTAACGGACAGACGGACGGACGGACGACGGACGGTTTGTGATCAGAATAGCTCACATGAGCATTTTGCTCAGGTGAGCTAATAAAATGGAGTACATATGACTCGATAATTTCATATTGTCAGGGGTTATTAATTTTGTCCAAAAGCTGGTCATTCGGGTACATGTAAGTATATCGACCTGCACTTGTAATATACCTAGTTCACCGTACATCATTGTACTTGGTGTGGAGCGTTTTAAGTTTAGTGCATATTTATAATACTTGTAATATATAATATATAATATATAGTTGTACGCATTCAATTACTTCATTGTTGCCATATCCACATATTTCAGAGCCCCCACTGAAGCCCCTGACCCCAAGCGGGCCAACGCCCCGTTTGTGCAGACACAATCGACCCATATACATTTAGGTATCATTTTACTACGTTTCGCAGACAACCACATTCACCGGTATACATGTAGTTTTCATGACAAATGTTTCACAAACAACTATGCTGGTAGCCAATCCTACCTGACTACACGTGGTGGTACCCCACTGAGGCCCCTGACCCCAAGCGGGCCAACGTCGACTTTTTTCAGGCAAACATTATATACTTGTCGAAACTTTTGCAAGCAAATTTTAACAGAGCAATTTATTAGAGGTTATACTATGTCGTAACCCTTTTTGTCGCGCCCGCTTGCGGAAAGCGCGATATAGTCGGCGCAATGTCGCGCGTGCGTGCGTGCGTGCGTGCGTGCATGCAGGCGTGCGTGCGTGCGTATGTATGTACGTACGTACGTGCGTCCGCGTTAAAGTTTTTGAAAATATTTCTTTTTGCGTTAAAGTTTTTGAAAATAGTATTTGTGCGTTAATTTTTTTGAAATACTATCAAATGTCTCGTAGAGCGCGACATGCGGGCAGCGGCCATCTATTTTTTTTTAGCTATGCTCATAATATGGGGGGAGCTCCCAGAAGGTACCTCACGTTATTTGTGAACGTCCATAATATAGGATATCATGGGTTGTGATAGTCACTATAGTCTATTTTGCCTGATATGAAATTTGTGGGTTTGTCAGTTTGTTAAAACAGACCCTCCTCCCTAATACGTAATCTGTGATTAACCTGGCCATTTGACACATTGACAGTGTAAAATGTAAGTATTATTACATTTGACCAATCTATCAATGATAACAGCAACAATACCAATAAAATGGTTGAAAAGATTAACTCCTGAATTATGCCTACAATAGGTGTAGACGATAGGACAACTTATTTCTTTCATATCAGGAAAAATAGACTATAACGTGTTATACTATATACAACCTCGCAGACTGGTTGCACGCACTCAATACTACGCCGCGTATCTCTGATTGTGTTATAAGTATAAACTGTGAGGGATAGGACATACAACGTGGTGCTTCTGTGACCCTTTCCCTTGCGTTGCCCACGCACACCTTCCGACTATACGTTGCACAGGTATACAGGTTGAGGGCCCAGCATTTGTTGATTTCGTACTCCAGACTGTGATAGGATTCCAGTGCAGCTCTCGATCGCTGTCGTTTGGTAGTTTCAACCATTCAACGACAGCGATGACGTGGTCGACAAACTTGTTGTTCATGCACAGTGAATGTAACATATACTGTTTCACTTTTCCGGGTCGCGTGGCCTCTTCGCACGATATAGTCCCTTGTTCTGTTGACCATTTCGCCATAACCATACAATAGCTGTTATATCGAGCGCTATTTGACGAACCGTATAAGTCATTGTTCATGTACATACACTGAAATCGTTTACAAACGCCACCAACTGCCGTATCTGTACATTCGAAGCCATATATAACGGAATACATTGCTTTCAACTGTTCCCTTAGTGTATTGGTCATTGTGAACAATGTATACGCATTGTGGCGAATTGATATACAAGATAAGTCGCCCCACACGTCAGTGGAAATCTGAGCTATAGGTATCTGTTGAGCCAGTGATACTTCGAAACTAAGGGTTGCGACAGTTGGCTCATCGTCGCTGACATCGGTAACGAACTTGCGAAAGTGTGCTTGAAGTTGCATATCTTTACATTGGACATCTGACATAAATCCGAACTGTAGAAATTTTCTTATTAATTGAACTTCTACGGACTTCTTATTGTTAGGAAATGACGTAAGGATACCATTATATCTTTCGAAACTGAACAACCAAAAGCCATATATGCTACCAAATGATTCAATAGAGTCTTTCAAGTGACAGTGTAAATGCATATTTGGCGTGATGAAACTAGGACCGTACAGTTCTTCTGCCTTTTGACAGAAGGATACAAAACATGTGTGTGCGATTGTAACACTTCGTGACGATATACAGGGCTTACAAATGTGTAAGGAAGCTATAACGAATTTCTGCCAGTGACGTAGGTACCTTTCCTCCAATACACCTTGTAAGACAAACATTGAATATACTAAAACCCAATTCTTCCACTCCTGGGCCGTAAAATGTCCATGATTGGTAGCGATATTGCAAGGAATGCGCCCAATATCAGTCGCTATCGTTACTTGTTTGATTTTATTTCCAATTGTTTGCAAATCGGATTTTGATAGTATATCTGAGTCTACCCATGTGGAGAACATTCGTTTTGCAGTCCCCAAGAAAAGATTATGCATTGGATCTACAATACAAAACTTTGACGGTTCAAAGTAATCCAATTCTAAAAACGGTGTGAATTTGTATCCAGACATTTTTTCAATATTTTTTTTTTCGCAAATTGTTTTAGCATGTTTCGCTCTTTTGCCGAACTTTATGTGATCCGCTCTGTTCCGTTTTTGCCAATTTTCTACATCAAATCCTGCGAGACTCCGTTCGCCGCTACTATTTCGGAATGACTTTGAACAGAAAGAACAACCCTGTATTGCCGCATGACCCATAAATCCGCATAATTTTCTGGCCGCTGGTATGTCAGATGCAGCACACAGCAGCACCACTTTGGCAGTGATTACACTGGTGGTGCCATATGGCGTAAAATTTACTCCTTTCCAGAGTAATTTCAATTCGTTAACCAATGGATCTATGAAATTATTTAATTCCGATGGCTCCTTATTCATTGCTGGAATAATTCCAACTAAAATAACATTTTCCTTCTTGAATCTAACATTGCGTGGTAAATTTAAGATAACGGTATAAATAACTCCTATAGAAATGTCACTTCTTCTCTTGAATGGTTGGAACCAGTCGACATTTACCATTATGCCATAATGGTAAGACTTCGCTAAGAAGTCTTCTCCGTTGAACTTTACGAAATCTTTCCATACATTGCCATCATACACATCGGCATAATGGCCATTAGGGACATCCCTAGTCTGCCATTGTCTACACAACTCTTCAAATGTTGGACGCCTGAGTAGAGTAGCAAGGCTATCCGTAATTCCTCTATAACAATATACCTTTATCGGATAAAACAGTTTCTTGCCATTATCTAAAATTACCTCCTTCACCAGTTTCTCACAGCATTTAAACTTACCTCTTTTCCTCCGGTTATTGCTGTCTTTAGACACTTTGCTCCCAAATACTATATTAGTACATGTACTGGCATACAGCGTGCCGTCTAATGTTTTCTTCACTATTGAGTTATACTCAAAAATGGCGGAGCAATTCGGACATACAACATACTTAAGAAAGTCGTCTCTTTCAAACTTCACGATTTTCCACACCATATACAATGTAACTGGGAATATACTAGCAATTCCTGCACATAACTGGCTGTCTTCTGACAGCATAGTAAATATGTGTTTGATTAGAATCAATATATTAACCAGGCAATTATTGCCTATAATGTGTAGGCACTGGAGAAACATCAAGCAATACAGGACCCAGTGCGTGACTGCCATTGCCTGTTGTTTGACTGTATGCGGTGGCTCTGGTAACGGCGTATCCTGTGCACGTTGAATGTCGTGGCAAAGCTCCTCTTCTGAGATGTTGTCCCAGAATTCCGGCTGAGCATGATCGGATACATCACTATCACCAGACTCTGCATCCTGTTGGCAGAATATAAATTCATATGTGACTGATCGAATGATTGACCGAACTGGTTCCATTATTTGTACATTTTGTGTGACTATTGTTATGCGCCAAGACGATAAGTAGCGGTGCACAGTACGTGGAGGGGCACAATAGGTCGAGGTTCACAGTATGCGGTGGGGCACAGTATGTGGTGGGGCACTGGATGTGGTGGGGC
>JBEVXV010000374.1:0-3325 GCA_040505915.1 Sedimenticola sp.
GATGTCGAACGTTGACAATATTTTTAGTTGTAATGCAGAATTAAATTGTGTATTTATTCAGAAAATGTTGTCAAGTTTCGACGTCATTTATAAAACAAATCACAAATTTTCACTGCCATACACTCATGCTGGTCTTACTGTGAGAAATAAAGCACGAAGCTAAACTATTTAATTTCAGACTAGTATCAACAGCCGTACACGCTGATGCGGAAAATGGCAAACCAAAAGTCATCAACGCTTACAACAAATACATGGGGGGAGTTGATAGTGCAGACATGATGGCGAGTTTCTATGGGGACAACCGAAAGTCTTTGAAGGTCTGGAAGAAGGTGGTGATCCACATTATACACCGTGTGTTATTGAATGCATACATCATATACTCACAACATACAACGGACCGTCCAGTCATGTCAAGACTTCGCTTTAACCAACGCGTGGTGGAGGAGTTATCAGAACAACACGTGGCCGAAAACCGACGCAATGTTTTCCCGGGGCAGGTGCGAAGAATCCGAACGCCTGTAGTTGTCCAAAGATTACCAGGTGAGTTTCCATATTTGCAATATACTCGTAGTTTAAGAAGAATAGAATAGATGTAAAAAGAATGGAAGTAAATAGCTGAATCAGTGTGTTTGCCATATTGTTGATCTATGAAATACCGCGAACTCTAAAGACGCATACGAAAAATATAAACCCCAGTTTGATTGAAATGAGACATTTCTCCAATTCCGTGACCAAACTTAGCCTAGTAAGGTTTGATGATTGATTTTGGTACTTTATTCAATTTGAAAAAAATGAGCTCCTATGCCGGTCTGAGAAATCTGGGCATACTTCTGTGGAGCGAGGAATCCAAGATGGCCGCCGGCGGCCATTTTGAAAATGTATCTTTTTAGCTAAAGGGTCTATAGGTCCATATAATATATCGTTTTTAACTAATTTGAGGGTGAGGAATCCATTTCTGATGTTATTCTTGTGATTATATGTATCATTTACAATAAAATCCAAGATGGCCGCCAGTCATGCCGCCAAAAATACAACTTTTGCAATTTTAACATATATTCTGAAATAATAACTCTAAAGAGGGTAAATTCAGTGACGCAAAGTGATTCCTTCTTGCACTTGGATGATTAAGGCAATTGTTTTCATTCACAAAGTATTAATGGGGTAACTTTGATGATGGACAAAATAGAAAATGGCAGTCAGCGGCCATATTGAGTGTTTAACATTTTAGCCCAAAGGTTTAGAAACCTCCATACAAGTTTTATTTTGATTAATCTGAGAGCGATCAATCCATTTCTGGTGTTGCTTTTGCGATTAGAGTTCTCTTTGCCTGTGAAATTCAAGTTGGTCACCGTTCATAGCACCTCATATTAACAAAAATACAACTTATGTACCGATTTTCTGTATATTTTGCGTTACAGATACCTAGCAAATCGTATCAAGAACTGTAGACCCAGATCAGACCAGACACATTTGTTTGCTAATCAGGACCTACGCTGGTTGCAAACCTTAATACCTTACAAGACATTCCATGAGTGTTCCAGCGTGCCCTGGAATGAGCATTCTCTGATCGGGGTGTTAAAACACCAGCTTATTATTGCCCTGTCATGTGCTAATATATGATCTAGTGATTTTTGCTTATTTATTCTTGCATTGATAATATTAATCATCGGTATGTGCAGAATAAGAAAATCGATGTTTACAATTTGTCTGACAATTCCTTCATAGAACACTCCAAGATGGCCATCAAGATGGCATCCAGAATAAATTAATGGTCATATCACTACTGCTCCTATTTGGGTTATATAATAAGTGTGCTTTAAATGTCAAATCATATATTTTGCATGTTATGTAACATGTACGGTACGTGCATTTAAAATATGGTCAATGAGTTTTTCTTGATAAAATATCAGAAGTTCACAAAATGTGTTTATTAAAAATCAATAAATGTCAGTCCTACATATACACTGTAGGGGAGCCCCTGCGGGTTGGTAACAGTTTACGGCTTGGTAACTTTTCCAATATGGCGGTGTCCAGTCGAGGATTTTGACAGCTC
This sequence comes from Sedimenticola sp., assembly GCA_040505915.1. Taxonomy (GTDB): domain Bacteria; phylum Pseudomonadota; class Gammaproteobacteria; order Chromatiales; family Chromatiaceae; genus Vondammii. The sequence continues at coordinate 2,054 of JBEVXV010000374.1, forward strand.
CGATTGAAAGGTTGTAGCCGTTAACTTCTATCAAGCCGCAGGGGCTCCCATACAGTGTGATATATAACTTAATATTGATAAATACTAATACTAACATCACAATTTCTGTGTACAGGAAGAAGAGAGAAAGACTGCGTTGTCTGCTCAGACCGAACGAATGGACACCGTAAACGCTCACGGACAGCATGCACCACGTGCCACAGAGGTGTCCATTTTGTATGCAGACGAGGACATATATGTATAGAAGAATAGACCATTAACATGAAATCCGTTACTCATGCAGGCCTTCAACTCACTTTTGTTTGCAAATATATCACCTGCACATAATCCTCGCGAGAGGGTGCTGCAGTATATATATGAATATAGATATATTGGGTTGATAAAATAAAACTTCAAGATTCATCATTTCAAAAAACTATTATCTTAACTCATAGCCTGCATATCAAGGCTTGAGTCGGCCCTTGTCGACTGACTTCTGGCTAAGTTCACACACAATTTGTGAGACATACCTTTAGACAATTGATAGTGAGTGTGGGCCAATCATATTGCAGCATTTGATGTATTTTTATTTCATATACCGACAGCATACATGCCAGGCGTGACATGTATTCACTGCGTCGTCTGCTTGCCAGTGTGGACCAATAATAATGTTTTAATTGTCAGTTACGTGGTCTAAGTCGTATAGACACCTTACTAGCGCTCGGGTATATATAGCGTATACAACCCCATGCGGTGTCTATCCTATACATATTGTTTATATGGAGCTCACTACAAGTGCAGTATAGTGTATATAAATGGGGAAGTGGTACATCTATCGATCTGTATGGCCATGTGGTGACAGTCGCAGTCGTTACGTATAGATACCTCGTGTTGTTTTGTATATGCGATATATAACCGACTTAGACTACATGGCGGACAATGAAAACATCTATAGCAATAGTATTGGTTCACACTGGCAAACAGTGGTATAAACTAATACCTGTCACGCTTAGGTTTTAATATCATATATAGAGACACCAACTACTGCAATATGATTGACCCACACTCAATATCAGTGGCCTAATAGTAGTTTCTTTCATTCCGGCGCGGGCGCTGGATTCGGTACGGCTTTGCCTTGCGGGTACGCATGCGACAGGCGACAACTGCAGGGCCGGGTTCTGTCCATCTGGTATCCAGGTGGGGAACTGCTTGGTATTACTGTCTTGATACAGTTCCACTGCAGAGGTTGTTTGTGCTCATGTTTTCACATTCCGCAAGGTGTAGTCGTGCTAT
>JBEVXV010000375.1:0-9626 GCA_040505915.1 Sedimenticola sp.
GTGAATTAAATCAACGACTTATCTATAGATCCCCCTCACCCCAACCCTCTCCCCAAAGGGGAGAGGGAGTTAACGGGACAGCAGTGATTTTACTTGGTTTAATTTAACCACCTGCACCCGCGCTGTACAATCGATATGTTTATAAGACTCTATTCGCTCTTTCAGTTAGTGTAGTCACTGACTGAATATAAAGTAATTTCTGACTGGAGAATTTGATGTGTAACGCAGATCTGAAGCGCTGTAGCTGGGCCGGAGATGACCCACTCTACCAGCGCTACCACGATCAAGAGTGGGGGCTACCCTGCCGGGATGATAGAACACTGTTCGAGTTTCTTGTGCTGGAGGGGGCTCAGGCGGGACTCGCATGGATAACCATTCTGCGTAAACGAGAGAACTACCGCGCTGCATTCGATCATTTTGACGCACAAAAGGTCGCAGGCTACTCACAGGATAAGATTGATGCGCTACTCGCTGATCCTGGAATTGTCCGCAACCGCCTCAAGGTGGCATCAGCTGTGAGCAACGCCCAGTTGTTTCTTGATATTCAGGCAAAAAAGGGCAGCTTCGCAAAGTTTATCTGGCAGTTTGTGGAGGACACTCCGGTACAAAACAGCTGGCAGGAGATGGCGCAGGTGCCGGTGACCACAGAAGTCTCTGATGCGATGTCGAAGGAGCTGAAACGCCTGGGATTCAAATTTGTCGGCAGCACCATCTGTTACGCCTACATGCAAGCTACCGGTATGGTCAATGACCACCTTACTAGCTGTTTCCGTCATGCTGAGGTGAATAAAGTAAAATAGGAAGTAACTATTTAGTTGGCGCTTGGAACGGTTTCAGTCGCAAAGGAATTTTGCACATAGTCAGGATTGGCGCCACGGCTATCGTGGCTAAAGTGGTTCCTACGGGAAAGGTGGAGAGTTACCGGGCATAAAAAAACGGAATGCATCTCTGCATTCCGTTTTTCTGTATTGGTCGGGCGAACTGGATTCGAACCAGCGACCCCTTGCACCCCATGCAAGTACGCTACCAGACTGCGCCACCGCCCGAAGAAGCGCGCATACTAGGCTGAATACGCGCTCTTGTCAATCTAGGTTTTTTAATATGAAATCTTTGAGTTGGGACGGCCGGTTTCAGCGTTTCAGGATCTTTAGAACTTCTTCAAGTTCAGTACAGAGCTGTTTGACGATCTGTTGGCTCTGACTGCCATCTTCCTTTGCGGTTTCACCTGAGAGCTGCTGGCGGGCACCGCCTATGGTAAATCCCTGCTCATACAGCAGGCTGCGGATCTGGCGGATCATTAGTACATCATGACGCTGGTAATAGCGACGATTACCACGTCTTTTAACCGGCTTGAGTTGGGGGAACTCCTGCTCCCAGTAGCGCAGAACGTGGGGTTTTACTCCGCACAGCTCACTCACCTCACCAATAGTGAAGTAACGCTTGCCGGGTATTGTCGGCAAATCTACGGTGCTAGTGCTCGCTTCCAGCATAAGCCTCCACCCTCGCTTTCAGTTTCTGCCCGGGACGGAAAGTTACAACCCGCCGGGCAGAGATGGGAATCTCTTCACCTGTTTTTGGGTTACGACCAGGACGCTCCTGTTTTTCACGTAGATCGAAATTACCAAATCCTGAAAGTTTGACCTGTGATCCGTCTTCCAGTGACAAGCGTACCTTTTCAAAAAACATCTCTACCATCTCTTTGGCTTCGCGTTTATTGAGTCCGATCTCATCGAAGAGTCTCTCCGCCATCTCGGCTTTGGTTAGTGCCATATCAATCTCTCAGTTGTGCGCTGAATTGGTTTATCAGTGTATCGAGCACCCTGCCCATCACATCATCCACTTCTTGATCTGTAAGAGTGTGGGAAGTTTCCTGTAAAATCAAGCCCAAAGCGAGACTTTTTAGCCCAGAGTCTACCTTTTCTCCAGTATAGACATCAAAAAGCAGGATGTCCTTAAGAATTTCAGGCGCCATCTCCCGGATGGCACCACGAATGGCACCGAATGAGACCGACTGGTCTACCACAACGGCGATGTCTCTACGGATAGAGGGATATTTGGAGAGTGGTTTGAACGCGGGCAGGCAGCCATCCAGTGCGCCATCTTTTTTCACTTCAAACAGATAGGCAGGTTCATTCAGGCCCAGTTTTTTCTCCAACTCCGGATGCAGCATGCCGATCCAGCCCAGCGCCTGCTCACCGCGCATAATCCGTGCGCTCTGCCCAGGGTGTAGTGAAGGGTGTTCGGCAGTAACAAAGGTAAAGGTACCCGGACAGCCGGTCAGGGCCAGCACAGCTTCAAGATCCGCTTTGAGGTCGTAGAAATCGACTTTGCGGACGGGCTCGCCCCACTGCTCAGCAGTCGCTGGACCGGTAATCAGTCCTGCAAGCATCATATCCTGGTCGATCCCATCATCCCGCTGCACGAAGCGCAGGCCGGATTCAAAGATACGGATGCGGCTCTGTTGGCGCGACTGGTTATAGTCGGTGGTCTGCAACAGGCCGGGCCAGAGGCTGGTACGCATAATAGCCATATCTGAAGAGATCGGGTTGGCCAGCTCCACTGTGCCGTGTTGCGGATCCATCAGATCGTGCATCTCGGGGCTGATAAAGCTGTAGGTGACCACCTCCTGGTAGTCGCGATCAACCAGCACCTGCTTTGCCCGGTGGAGGTCATAGGTGACCTCGGGCTCACACTCCATAGCAGCGGCAGAAGCGCTGCGCTTGGTGGGGATCTCAGTATAGCCGTAGATACGACCCACCTCTTCGATAAGATCCTCCTCGGTACTGATATCGAAGCGGCAGCTGGGAGCAGTCACACGCCAGCCCGCGTCACAGGCATCTACCTGCATCTCCAGGCGGGTGAGAATATCGACAATTGTTTCATCATCGATCTCGACACCAAGAACCAGGGCGACTCGCAGACGACGTAGCAGAATCTGTGGCCGCTGCTCAATCTGTGACTCATCAGCCACCTCGTTTATCGGCCCCGCCTCACCACCGGCGATATCCTGTAACAGGCGTGTCGCCCGCTCCATCGCCTTGCGTTGCAGCTGCGGATCGACACCACGCTCGTAGCGGTGGGAGGAGTCGGTGTGGAGACCATAGCTTCTGGCCTTACCGATAATGGTGGTCGGTGTGAAGAAGGCACACTCTAACAGGACATCTGAGGTGTCATCGGCTACCCCCGAATGTTCACCACCCATGATACCGGCCATCGCCACCACCTTTGAGGCATCGGCAATTACCAGGGTATCGTCGCGCAGCTCAACCTCCTGTCCATCAAGCAGCGTCAGCTTTTCAGCCGGTGTCGCCATGCGTACGCAGATTTCACTGTCGAGTTGGCGCAGATCAAAACCATGCATCGGCTGTCCCAACTCCAGCATCACATAATTGGTGACATCCACCACCGGGTGGATCGGGCGCAGATCACTACGGCGCAGACGCTCCTGCATCCACAGTGGTGTGACAGCCTGGGGATTGATATTACGGATAATCCGGCAGCTGTAGCGGGGACAGCCTTGGGGTGCCTCCACCTTGACCGGGAAATCTGCCTCATGTGCAGGGGCAACTGTCTCCATAGATGGGGGCGTCAAAGGTGAGCGGTTGATAACACCAACCTCTCTGGCGATTCCAGAAAGACCGAGACAATCACCTCGATCCGGGGTCAAATCAACATCAATCGCCTGATCTTCCAGGAGCAGATATTCACGGAAATCAGCACCGATGGGGGCATCAGCTGTTAGTGGCATAATACCGTCTGAGGAGTCTGCGAGACCCAGTTCAGAAGCGGAGCAGATCATGCCTTGGGACTCCACGCCCCGCAGCTTGGCCCTCTTGATCTTGAAGTTTCCAGGGAGAACAGCACCAATCACCGCAACAGGCACCTTCATTCCAGCTGCCACATTGGCAGCACCACAGATGATCTGCAGGGGCTCATCACCTCCGGCATTGACCGTACAGAGGCTGAGTTTGTCCGCATTGGGGTGCTGTTCGCGGGTAAGCACTTCACCCACCACAACACCGCTAAACTCACCCGCTACCGGTTCAACTGAGTCCACTTCAAGACCCGCCATACTGAGCTGGTCTGCCAGAGCAGTTGTGCTAACATCTGGGTTGACCCATTCACGCAACCAGGCTTCACTGAATTTCATAATCTCTTATTTCCACACTAAGTTTATTAGCCGTGAATAAACGTGAATGCACGCAAATTCTAACTTCTGGTTGATTTCACTGCGGTGACAATGAATCTACCCCAATGGGCTCTCAATACCCCAACCAGCTATCTGTAACCTACTGAGACACCATTGATTTTCTCAGGCAAACTGCCTTAAAAACCTCAAATCATTCTCAAAAAAGAGTCGCAGATCGTTGACCCCATAACGCAGCATGGTCAGCCGCTCGACCCCCATGCCGAAGGCGTAGCCGGTGTACTTCTCGCTGTCGATACCGACATGGCGAAACACCTCCGGGTGAACCATGCCGCAGCCCAGCACCTCCAGCCATCCGGTGTGACCGCATACACGACAGCCTTTACCGCTACACATCACACACTCGATATCCACCTCTGCCGATGGTTCGGTAAAGGGGAAGTAGGAGGGGCGAAAACGCACCTTGAGATCCTTCTCAAAGAAGCTCTGTAGAAAGTCGTAGATCACACCTTTGAGATCGGCGAAGGAGACCCCCTCATCCACCAGCAGCCCCTCCACTTGGTGAAACATGGGGGTGTGGGTCAGATCCGAATCACAACGGTAGACCCGTCCCGGAGCTATCACCTTCAGCGGCGGACCGGCATTCTCCATGGTACGAACCTGCACCGGTGAGGTGTGAGTACGCAGTAACATGTGAGCATCAAAGTAGAAGGTGTCGTGCATGGCACGGGCCGGGTGATGCGCGGGAATATTCAGCGCTTCGAAGTTGTGGTAATCATCTTCGATCTCTGGCCCCTCTTCGACCTTGAAGCCGGAGTTGGCAAAAAGCCGCTCAATCCGTTCCAGCGTGCGGGTGACCGGGTGCAAACCACCCTGACTGACACCACGCCCAGGGAGGGTTACATCGATACGCTCGGAAACCAACCGCTGGTTCAGTGCCTGCTGTTCTAGCTCACCACGGCGGGCTTCTATCTTGGCCTGTAGTGCCTGTTTGGCCTTATTAATCGCCTGCCCCGCCTGAGGCCGCTCCTCTTTCGGCAATTTACCCAGCTGCTTAAGCTGCTCTGTAATCAGCCCGCTCTTACCGAGGTAGCGAACACGTACCTCATCAAGCTCGGGGAGCTGTTGAGCATCTGCAATCAGCTTGGTTGCCTCATCGACGAGCTGTGAAAGATTGAGGTTGGATTCAGCACCCATCATTTTTTGTCCTCAGAATAGAAAAAGGGGAAAGGCCCAAAAGGCCTTTCCCCGTCTATGTCATTTTTGACGCACCGATGTGTGTCGGTACAATGACAAGCTATCAGCTAGCGAGACTGGCCTTAGCCTGTTCTGCCAAGACGCTAAAAGCCGGCTTGTCAAAGATGGCCAGGTCGGCCAGCATCTTACGATCGATTTCGATATTTGCTCTCTTCAGACCGTTGATCATACGGCTGTAGGAGAGTCCATTTATACGGGCACCCGCGTTGATACGGGCAATCCACAGAGCACGGAACTGACGCTTCTTCTGGCGACGATCACGGTAGGCGTACTGGCCTGCCTTGATAACGGCCTGTTTGGCAACTCGAAAAATCTTGCTACGGGCTCCATAGTAACCCTTAGCCTCTTTCAGCACTTTTTTGTGTCTGGCGTGTGCTGTCACACCACGTTTAATACGGGGCATCTCTCAGTCTCCAAATAATCAGGCGTAGGGAATCATGCGACGGGCAGATGCCACATCGGACTTGTGCAGCTGTGCGGGTGACCGCAGCTGACGCTTACGCTTGGTAGATTTTTTCGTCAGAATATGACGACGGTGGGACTGACCCCGCTTGATGGCGCCGGAACCGTTCTTGGAGAACCGTTTGGCAGCGCCTCGATTTGTCTTAATCTTAGGCATAGCTATTCAACTCGCATTGTTAAAGGTTAGTTACTTTTTGGGGCGTAGAACCATCACCATCTGCCGGCCTTCCATCAGAGGTTGCTGCTCAACTTCCGCGTATTCAGCCAGATCGGCCTCAACACGTTGCAACATATCCAGACCCAGCTCACGGTGAGCGTGTTCACGACCGCGGAAACGCATGGTTACCTTGGTCTTGTCCCCATCTTCTAGGAAACGTATCAGGTTGCGCAGTTTCACCTGATAATCCCCTATACCCGTCCCAGGACGGAATTTAATCTCTTTGACTTGAACCTGTTTCTGCTTCTTTTTGGCAGCAGCCTTCTGCTTCTTCGATTCGAAGACAAATTTGCCAAAATCCATCACCCGACAGACAGGGGGCTCAGCATTAGGTTGGATCTCAACCAGATCCATACTTGCATCACCGGCCACTTTCATCGCTTCTGCAATGGAAACGATTCCTGCCTGGGACCCATCCGCCGCAATAAGGCGTACTTCTGGGGCGGTTATGTCTCGGTTCAGGCGATTCTTTTTTGGTGCAGCGATAACTCAGTTCCTCCACAAAGAGCAAAACTTGTCACACAGGATGCCGTCATCTAGCGACGCTCCTGGACAAGCCTCTATTTTGACCGGCAATCCACCTCTTCCTGCATGCGCTCGGCAAACGCCTCGATAGTGATACTTCCGAGGTCTTCACCACTGCGTGTGCGGACTGCAACGGTCCCATTTTCCATCTCACGGTCGCCTACCACTAAGAGGTAAGGCACCCGCGCCAATGTGTGCTCGCGAATTTTAAAGCCGATCTTCTCGTTTCTCAAGTCTATTTCGATCCTAAAACCCCGATTTTTCAATGTTTCGGCCACTTTTTCCACATATTCGGCCTGCCGATCGGTAATATCCATCACCATAGCCTGTACCGGGGCAAGCCAGAGCGGCATAGCACCGGCGTACTCTTCGATCAAAATCCCAATAAAACGCTCCAAAGAACCGAGGATGGCGCGGTGCAACATCACCGGCACCTGCTTGCTGTTGTCATGGGCAATATAGGTGGCATCAAGACGCCCCGGCATGGAGAAATCGACCTGCATGGTGCCGCACTGCCAGACACGGCCGAGGCAGTCACGCAGAGAGAAGTCGATCTTGGGGCCGTAGAAGGCGCCCTCTCCCGGCTGCTTAGTCCACTCCAGGTCCTTGGTATTAAGTGCCTGCTCCAGAGCATTCTCTGCCTTATCCCAAACCTCATCGCTACCAACCCGCTGTTCAGGGCGGGTAGAGAGGGCGATCAGCACGTCGGTAAAACCGAAATCCCGATAGACATCGAACAGCAGGTCGACAAAGGCGGAGACCTCATCCTGAATCTGATCTTCGGTACAGAAGATATGTGCGTCGTCCTGCACAAAGTTGCGCACCCGCATCAGACCGTGAAGGGTGCCGCTCGCCTCATTGCGATGACAAGAGCCAAACTCGGCAAGACGCAGGGGCAGGTCACGGTAGCTCTTCAGCCCCTGATTGAATACCTGCACATGGCAGGGACAGTTCATCGGCTTAATGGCAAAGTCCCGATTCTCGGAACTGGTGGTAAACATATCCGCCCGGTACTTGCTCCAGTGACCCGACTTCTCCCACAGGCTACGGTCAACGATCTGGGGGGTTTTAATCTCCTGATAGCCTGCGGCGCTGATCTTATCGCGGACATACTGCTCCACTGTGCGGTAGATGCTCCAACCCTTATGGTGCCAGAAAACCATGCCTGGGGCCTCTTCCTGGGTATGGAACAGATCCTGGGCCTTGCCGATCTTACGATGGTCACGCTTTTCCGCCTCTTCCAGGCGGTGGAGGTAGGTCTTGAGCTCTTTTTTGTCTTTCCAGGCGGTGCCGTAGACACGCTGCAGCATCTCGTTGTCGGAGTTGCCACGCCAGTAGGCACCTGCCAGCTTCATCAGCTTGAACGCCTTAAGCCTGCCGGTAGCAGGCACATGAGGGCCACGACAGAGGTCGGTGAACTCTCCCTGACTATAGAGGGAGAGATCCTCATTGGCCGGAATCGATTCGATAATCTCCGCCTTGTACGCCTCGCCCTGATCGCGGAAGAACTTCACCGCATCATCCCGCGACATAACGGAACGGGTAATCTGATGATTCTCTTTTACCAGCGCCTTCATCTTCGCTTCAATAGCGGTCAGATCTTCCGGGGTAAAGGGACGCTTGTAGGCAAAGTCGTAGTAGAAGCCATCCTCGATTGAGGGGCCGATAGTGACCTGGGCATCGGGAAAGAGCTGCTTCACCGCTTGAGCCAGCAGATGCGCGGTGGAGTGACGTATCACCTCCACACCTTCTTGGTCACGGTCGGTAATAATAGCCAGCTCGGCATCACCCCCCATTATATAAGAGGTGTCGACCAGCTCACCATCGACACGCCCTGCCAAGGCGGCCTTAGCCAGCCCAGGGCCTATAGAGGCAGCAACATCATGGACAGAAATGGCATCATCAAAGCTCCGCAGGGAGCCATCGGGGAGGGTAACAACAGGCATTTAACTCTCTCTCAGGTAACTTCTCAATAACCCAGTGCAGACGGATAGCTTTCAGGTGGGTGCAGTGACACCTTTTCAGGACGTACAGCAGCAGGGATGCTGCTGTGAGCGTACAGGGAGGTATTCACCGCGTCTCCTGAAAAGGTGTTACTGCACCCCTATGATACGGACTTTTTGAGAAGTTACTCTCTCAGTGGTGACCCATACGAGAGGCCACATGACAATAAAATCGAAGCGCAGGAGTCTACCGTATTCGGCTTCCGGTTGAAACCGCTATTACAGGCAACTATTTTTGTACTTTTTGCCTCGACCGCAAGGTAAAGAGTTCTCATTGGCCTGAGGCCATTTAAACAAGTTATCCCCTCAGGTGGGTGGTGATCACTCCACCCAGAACCAGTTTACAACCACATTATCCCCTTGCTGGTCTAAAACCAGGCTGATCATAATGTCATCCTCGCTATTGGAGTAGTTTGCCGCCCATAACAGCATTGGCAGATCGCCCCTGCGCAGGCCAGCCAAAAAACGCCTACTCTTGTAGCTACCTAGCCGCTTATTGGTCTCCTGAGCTGCGCCTAGGAACTGCTGTTCAGTGATATTCTCACGTTGCTTACTCCCCAGATGACGGGTAAACAGCTCATATTTCTTTTTTTCATGTGCCCGCAAAATATCATCAAGGATGGTATCTACCTTAGCCAGAACCTGTTCCTGATCGCTTCCAAGAAATCCAAAGTAGTGCATTTTCTTATCTCCTATACTGCTTTATTAATAGGTGAGTGGAACTATGTGGAATGGTCACAACAACTTATGCCAAATCGCAATACCGGCCATTTTACCAGGGATAAGAGCTAAATACGCTATGATTACCCTGGACGCAGGCAATGAGGGGGTATTTCAAGAGAGATCGAAGGATAGAAGCCTCAACCCATATAAATACACACTGAAGGCTCTGTTTTGCCCTCATAGATTTTAGTGTGCGTGTACATTTTCGGCGGTAGAAGGCAAGATGCCGTAACTCCACCATCTGCGACCGCAAGAACAATCGGGAGCCTGCCCTATTCTCGGACAGGCTCCT
>JBEVXV010000376.1:0-6195 GCA_040505915.1 Sedimenticola sp.
TGTGGCTGGGACGACCAAGAGAAAACGTTTCGTCTGATTGGCGGTCTTCGCGGTGAGGCAGCTGATTTTGTTTTCAATCAGCTGAGTCCAGAGATACAGGCATGTTACGACGATCTTGAACATGCCTTGGCATCGAGATTTAGAGAAAGGCGAACAGCAACATCATTCCTAGCTGAACTGGAGAACAGGAAACTGAGTCCTAGAGAAAAGTTGATTGAGTATGCATCCGACATCAAACGGCTTGTGCGCAGAAGTTATCCAACAGCTGATAACATAACTGTGGATACTATTTCTCTCAGATATTTCCTGAAAGGTCTTGGAGATCAGCAAATGGTGTTGGCAGTCGGAATGAAGAATCCGGGTACTATTGACGAGGCATGTGAGATATTGGAGACATACAAAAGCCTGCGAGATGATTCACCAGTGAAACCTACAAGTGGTCCGAGAATACGTGCTGTGCAAAATGCTAAGGGTCCAAGGTTCGTAACAGAAGGACAGTTTTCAGATTTTAAGGGCCAACTACAAACTAACTTAGATAAGAAACATGACGAAATAATATCGTTGGTAAAGGATGTCACCAATGGTGAGAAGGAAAGGGTTAGACGCCGTGAGTGGAAGAAACGAGATATTGCAACAGTGGAGTGTTATAAATGTCATGAACTTGGACATTATGCGAACGAATGTCCAGCTCGAGATGGACGCGTCCCGCAGCATGAGGACGAGAACAACAGGGGAAACTAAAAAGGACTGGAGCAAACGGCCCTGCTCTAGTCCAGAACAGTAATTCCTTGAAGAATGATGCGGAAACTGTGGAGATTTCATGTTTTGGAATTAATAATGGATTATCTGTATTATTGCCTGTGACAGTGGGTAGTGTACCTGTTAAATTAGTGATTGATACAGGAGCAGCGGTATCAATAATATCTTCAAATGTCTACAACCAAATGGCACCAAATGAGCGACCTGAACTGAAGAAAGTGAGCCCCAATTTAAAAATAGAAGTTGCAAATGACGAGCTTTTATCTGTAGTTGGATACATAGATTTGGAACTTAAGATCCAGCAGGATATCTTTCAGTGGCAATGTTTTGTGGCACCTATAAGAGAAAATGGTATGTTAGGGCTAGACTTTCTACAGGCCAACAGCTACATTCTAAGTGCTGATAAGGGTTTGCGACTGAACAAGAAGAAATATAATATTATAGTGCAAAAAGTTCCTTTCCGTGTAATTCGAGTATCATGTCAGAAATCTGTCACACTTCCCGCTTATAGTGAAATGGTTATACCAAGTACATGTGACAGTAAGTGTGATGATTTTAAACAGGGTCTTGTGTCACCATTAGATGATGGTTGTAGTGATGATTTTATTGTGGGACATACGTTGGTAGATCCGAACAGAACGGATATTAATATTCCGGTCAGGGTGATGAACACGACAAACAGTGACGTTACAATTCCAGTTGGGAAGACACTTGGAACTATGTGTAGTGTGTCAGAAAAATCAATTGTGTGTGGTGACAATAGTAAGGCTGGTCAAAACAAAACTAGCACTGACGAACAATTACCTGAACATCTTAGTGAATTATATCACTGTTCAAGCAAGGATTTATCTGGTGAAGAGAAACACAAGTTAAAACAACTTCTAATTAAACATTCGGATGTATTTGCGAAATCACCAAATGACTTAGGGAGAACGTCCGTACTTAAGCATAAGATTGACACTGGAAACAGTGCACCTATAAGGCAACGTCCACGTCGACCACCTATCGCATTTGATAAAGAAGAAGAGAAAATTATAGAATCACAATTAACTGCAGGCGTCATTCGGGAGAGTAAGTCACCATGGGCGTCACCCTTGGTATATGTCAGGAAGAAAGATGGCACAGCTCGACCCTGTGTAGATTACCGGAAACTGAATGAATTAACTAAATTTGATGCATTTCCTTTACCAAATATGAGTGACTGTTTAGATTCACTTGGTGACGCTGGTTTATTTTCAAGTATCGATCTCCAAGCTGGATATTGGCAGCTAGAAATGGCGGAGGCTGACAAGGCGAAGACAGCTTTTGTGTGCAGAAAAGGCTTGTACGAGTATAATACAATGCCATTCGGCTTATGTGGTGCTCCTGCCACCTTTCAACGTTGTATGGAGTTAGTCATGCGTGGGCTGCAGTGGTCAACTGTTATTATCTACCTCGATGACCTCATAATACATGGCAAGACATTTTCGGACCATTTACAAAATTTGGATCAAGTGTTATGTAGGCTTAAAGCTGCAAATTTGAAGTTAAAACCCAGCAAATGCAGACTTCTTCAAAAACAAGTGATATTTTTGGGACATGTGGTAACAGAAAATGGAGTGAAACCCGATATGGAAAAAGTGAAGGTCATTAAACAATGGCCTGTGCCACAGTGTGTACGAGATGTACGTTCATTTCTCGGATTTTGTTCGTACTATCGACGCTTCATTCGGGACTTCTCCAGGCGAGCGTGTCCAATGAACCGGTTGTTGGAGGCCGGACAACCGTTTGTTTGGACAGAACAGTGTCAGGCGAGTTTGCAGGATTTGAAATCAGCCCTGACTGGTGATGAAGTAATGTCATTTCCACAGGATGATGGATTATATATTCTGGACTGTGACGCTAGTGACTTTGCTATTGGTGCGGTTTTGTCACAAATGCAATGGTGTGACAGGGCCCAACAAATGTTGGAGCGGCCAATTGCATATGCAAGTAAGTCACTGACAAGGACACAGCGAAGATATTGTGTTACACGTAGGGAACTACTGAGTTGTGTGACATTCACTCAACATTTTAAACAATATCTCCTTGGTAGATCGTTTGTGTTACGATCTGATCATAGCTCCCTGAGATGGATTATGTCCTTCAAGAATCCCGAGAATCAGATGGCACGGTGGTTGGAAATATTATCACAGTTTGATTTCAAAATTGAATTCAGAAAGGGATCAAAGCATGTAAATGCGGACATGTTGTCCAGAATGCCCTGTAATCCTGAGCACTGTGACTGTTACGATGGGAATACGCGACTAGAGAATCTACCGTGTGGCGGCTGCACTGGGTGCAAAAAGAAACATGAAGAATGGTCAATACTTGAAGATATAGATGATGTAGTGCCTCTAATATCAAAAAGGATTAGACCAGAAACAGATGTGTGCTATGTGAACCACTTTGTGCAAATGTGGATATTTTTAGTGAGTTTCTGCAGGCAGAAGTGTAAAATGTTGTGGAGGGCAACCTTTACAATGTTTATTTGGCTATGCATGGTTTTATGCACCCAAAAGTTCAGCTTGCAGAGTGATCTGTTTTCTACCAAGCGGCATCGTTTCAGAATTGGGTTGTGTGGACCTATCAGAAACTTTGTGCGTTGGGTGTCAGTGTCTTGTAGAGGAGCGGGATCTGGCGGGGGGATACACCGCCTACGTGCCCATGACACTACAGGCACATCCAGTGAAGATGATGTTGTGTTAAGTGACGAGACGCTTGAAAAGGACTTCGGTATTGGGACACATTCAGGCGGGCCCTATCCAGATTCAAGCTGTGACGACAATTCAGAGACGAGTGAAAAAGTGACATATCAGTTTTCGAACTGGGTTGGATCATATACCAGTGAGGAGTTGGCTAAGTTACAAATGAACGACCCAGACATAAGCAGTATTCTCAGTTGGCGGATTAAGTCAGCTGATCGACCGTCTAGGGATGTTATAGCAGCAGAAAGTCCAGCAATTCGCTGTTTGTGGTTACAGTGGCCTCAGCTATTTGTTAAAAATGGAATGCTGTTTCGAAAATGTGTGGTTACTAATGAAACAAAAAGCTATGACCAACTAGTATTGCCAAGGATCTTACACAGAGAAATATTACAAGCCACACATAATAGTATAACGTCTGCTCATTTAGGAGTTAAAAAGACAAAAGAAAGGATCAAATTAAATTTCTACTGGTATAACATGAATCAGGCAGTGAAGTTGTGGATAAATCGGTGTTCATTTTGTGGCGGCCGGAAACGACCTGCAAAAAAGCCCAAAACTCCGCTTCAGGAATATAGTGTTGGTTATCCTTTAGACCGGGTGGCAACAGATATTACAGGCCCTTTTCCCGTGTCGAATTCTGGAAATAAATATATTCTTGTTGTGATGGATAGTTTTACAAAATTTGTAGAAGCATATGCAATTCCCGACCAAAAAGCAGAAACTGTTGCTAGTAAGATTGTATTGGAGTTCTTCTCCAGGTATGGTCTGGCTCTAGACTTGCATTCAGACCAAGGTAGAAACTATATGTCAGAGCTATTCAGACAAGTTTGCTGTCTCTTGGAGATAAACCAAACACGGACTTCTAGTTACAGACCTATGGCAAATGGTATGGTGGAAAGATTCAATTCAACCCTCCTGAACATGATTGTTACATATGTCAATGAAGACCAATCAAATTGGGATGTGTACCTACCAATTATGACATCAGCTTATCGGTCGTCTGTTCACGAGACAACGGGCTACACGCCTAACCAACTGATGTTTGGGAGAGAGGTTAACCTACCAGTTCATTTCCTTGTGGGCATATCGGCACAAAATGATCACAAAGGCAGCACATATACCGACTATGTTGCCAACTTAAATGAAAAGATGACGAAAATATACCAGTTGGTACGGGATAATTTGAAAGCAAATTCAGTGCGGCAGAAAAGAGACTACGACACTAGAATAATGGTTAATAACTATGCTGTTGGTGACATTGTGTATGTGCTGGATAAATCAAGAGTTATAGGGAAAAGTCCAAAGTTGAAATCAGCCGTGTATCAAGGTCCGTATGTGGTGATTCGAAAGATAAGCGATCTTTTATTTGAAATAAAAGGCAAGCCAAAATCGAAAAGTAAAATAGTGCATCATGACCGACTTAAGTCGTTTAAGTGTGATGAAATTCCCCAATGGGTGTTGTCTTTGCAGCAAAACTTAAAAAATGTGGTCTCAGGAACTGAACTCACTGACTTTCTGAAGATAAACCAGAAATCAACATTAAAATGTAATGACGCAGTTCATCAGAGACAGAATGGGGGTGACATTACTTTGCGCCGGGGTTCAAGGGACCGCAGACCACCTGACAGGCTACAGATATAAGTTTACATGTGATTACAGTTGTCCCACCCAGGTTCCCTTTTATCTATTTATTAGCTGAAAATGAAGCCTTTTATCCCAAGTTTAGCCCGAATTTTGGCTGAGGTTTCTTATTTAATTTGGACATTTCAATTTCATGCATAATTAACTAAGTAACTTTTATGTTGATTAAAGCTTTATAAGACAATAGCTGGGATGTACTTTTCATTTGTATTCTGATGTCTCAACAAGTAACATATAATTGTAATCAGTGTTTTAAAGTTTATTTGAAGAAACAAAGTTTAACACGCCATTTTAAAAAGATTCATCCTATATGCAACGTCTTGGATGCAGTGATAAAGTGTAATACATGTAAATGTGAATTCCTACAATATTCTGTGTTTGAGGAACATTTAACAAAAGGGAATAAAGAGATGGAGGCAACTACCCCTTTGCAAGATGAAACTTATTTCATTGTGACGCCACAACAATCAAATGTTGAGTTGACGTCACAGCAGGCACACTTCAACTCGACAGCACCACAGCAGCCAGCAAGCACATCACAGTGTGCTGACTTGCAAGATTTTGTGTTGCAAAACTATTCTCCAATCTCCAATTGCGAGGACATAGACTTACCTTCAGTCTCCTTGAAGAGAAAACTTGAAGACAACAATAAGTGTTGTTGTGAGGAATTATCCCAGAAAATTTCTAAGTTGGAGGAACAGAATGACCGTCTCCAGGAACAAATTTCCAAGTTAAGTTCGAGTATGCAGGAAAGTGTGGCTCAACAGCTGGGGCAACATAGTGTGTTCCAACGGAAACTTTTTGCCAGCCTTCAGAAGGACGTCAGGGCGCTAAAAGATGCAAAACCAGCAAAATCCATTCCTGATGCCCTTGCAAAATCCATTACAGATTTGAATACAGCTGTAGTGTCAGTTCTAAACAAAAATGAGTGATCAAAAGTTTTATGAATGTGTTTCAATATAATGGTTATTTCTGATGTCTGGGATACCGTACATATTTAAATAAATGGATGTGTTAATTCGATGAGATAGTTATAGTTTGGAAATACAGAAGCAGTAATAATTTATTA
>JBEVXV010000377.1:0-7078 GCA_040505915.1 Sedimenticola sp.
CATTCCGCCCATGCCGGACATTCCGCCCATGCCGGACATTCCGCCCATGCCGGACATTCCGCCCATGCCACGCATTCTTTTCATGCCAGACATTCCGCTCATGCCGCCCATGCCGTTCATGCCGGACATTCCGCCCATGCCGCCCATGCCGGACATTCCGCCCATGCCGGACATTCCGCCCATGCCGGACATTCCGCCCATGCCGGACATTCCGCCCATTCCACTCATGCCACTATTAGCAGTCAGCGGAAGTGCAGCTAGAATACCTGACAAAATAGCAACTTTGAGGCCTAACGTATTTTTTCTTAACTTCATTTTGAGCTCCTGAGCTTCATTTTACTCTATGTTATAGGTTCAATCATACAATCCAACGCTACATTGCAATAAGTGCGCCGATCTTGATGTTGATCCATGGGGTAGCTGGAGATGATCTCTATTTTATGCAGAAATACAATGAGATATGGTGTTTTAAGTTAACGGTGGGCTGAATGACTAATTTCTCTGAGTCAGATAAGAAAAAATCAAAAAGATGACAATATGACATGCCGCGCCACTGTTTCAGTTAAACACCCCCATTGTGGACTGTTTTGTAATATATCTTCTCCAGCTCATTCTTATGTTTTGTCTCTTCATTTGCAAGGAATTGAAACAGTAACTGGATTGGCCCAGGCGCCGTACTCTTAGCCAGTGCCGAATACTGCTCCATTGCTGTTTGTTCACGCATTAAAGCGTATTGCAGCACTGCCTGGTCATCCGGTTTCTCTCCCAGTTCGGGGAGATGGATGCAGTCTGAAAATTTGTGATCATTCGCAGGTCTCTCCACCTCGGCTTTGAGTAGCTCCACCAGCGCAGGGTTTTCAGTCAGCTTGCTGAAGAGGGCGATATGTCCCTGCTCCTCTTCGGCCAGCTCCTCCACCAGATAGCGGAGGTTCTTACTTACCTTGGTGGCCAGGTCACTGTAGAAGTTATGCGCCGTTCGTTCAAACTCGACCGCTACTGCGAGAATATCCGCAAGACTACTCTTAGATTTAAGCTGTGCATAGCTACTGCTGTGATCTGCGCTCACTCTATCATCTCCTTTTGTTTCAAACAGCTCTCTATACTTGCCGCCACACGATGCCCATCGGCCACCGCATGCACTACATCAGGGCCGTTGACACAGTCGCCAGCTGACCAGAGCCAGGACTCAGAGGTTCTGCCATCAGTGTCCACCGCGATACGGCCACGATTCCACTCCAGAGCTTCAGTCAGCACATCACCCAGGAGAGAGATATCACTCATCTGACCGATCGCCTCAATCACCATTTCACCCTTATGAAGCTGCTCATCTTCTGGATCGTATTGGGGTGCAAAGCGTCCCTGCTCATCGAAAATCGATAGCACCTTCCAGGTTTTCAGTCCGATAAGATTACTATTTTGATCCAATTCACAAGAGTGTGGGCCGCGGCTGTCATAGATTTCAATACCTTCTTCCAGTGACTCTTTCACCTCAACCGGATCTGCCAGAAAATGCCTTTTGTCTTCCAGGGCCGTCAAGGTGACCCGTGCCTCACCATACTCCCGCTTCTGCAGACGCGCCATGCTGCGGGCGATATCCATCGCTACGTTACCACCTCCGATCACCACCACTGAGTGGGGTATATCGAACTTTTCACCCTCGGTGATCTTTCGTAGCAGATCCACCGACTTATGCACAGATGGATGGTCAGCATTGGGAATGCGGGTGGAGCGTCCCAGTTGCAGACCGATCGCCAGCACCAGGGCATCACTCTCATCACGCAGTTGCTGCATTGGAATGTCCACCCCAACACGGGTGTTGTAGTGAATCTTCACCCCCAGTGATTCAATGATGCCGATATCCTGATTGAGTACATCGCAGGGTAGTCGATACTCGGGGATGCCGTAGCGGGTCATGCCACCGGCTTTGTCGAGTGCCTCGTAAACAGCCACCTCATGGCCTTGGCGGACAAGATCGAATGCTGCGGTCAAACCCGCAGGGCCTGCGCCGATGATGGATATCTTTTTACCTGAGCGCGGTGCTCTGTTGCCAATTAGCTGCGGGTATCTTTCGTAGGGCACCTGTTCGGTAATATGGCGCTTGAGCCAACGGATGGCGATGGGCTCACCCTGATGACTTACGGCGCAAGCCGTCTCACAACGATGAGTGCAGATTCTGCCGCACACTTGTGAGAAGGGGTTGGTGTCATAGAGCAACTGCAAACCACGCTCATAATCGCCATCCCGTACAGCGGCAATGTAGTCGGGAATTGCCATGTGGGTGGGGCAGGTGGCGATGCAGATACCACAGGCAACACAGCGGTCGGCCTCCAGGCGCGCCTCCTCGACTGAATAACCCGCGACGATCTCAACGAAGGAGTCCAAACGTTTAGCGGGTTTCAGCTCGCCCATCGATACTCGTGTTCCGAGGGTCAGGTGATGCTCCCGGGGGCGTTGATAGCCCAGCTCTGCACTGTCCCAGTGCTTTTTATCGATGCCCGGTATGAACCTGAATTTATCGGGATCGGCTTCAATCCACTTATATTCGTTGGACATGTTGAGTGAACCGGTCATGCAGATATCAACACAGAGAGCGCACCAGCAGCAGCGTCCATAGTCGATACGGGGTCTTAATCCTGAGTCGCCATCTTTTGCTGGATGATCCGCCACCGCCACCATGTCGATGGCACCGTTCTGGCAGATCGACTCACAGGTGCCGCAACCGATGCATTTTTCAACATCATTTTTGTGGAAGCCGCGATAGCGTGGCGCACCAGGGCGATCATTGATGGGATCGGCAATGGTTACCGGGTCGCGGAAGATATTCTTCCACACGCTAAAGGGGGAGATAATGTCGCGTACGCTCATCCTTATCTCTCGACCTCGGGTGGATAGATGTGAAGTGAAACGATCAGCGCCGCCACATCGGCGATATTCACATTTACGATCAGCCGTTCCAAAAGTGCCATGGCGTGAGTATAAGATGGCCCTCGGACATTGACGCGACGTGGATAGCCGCTGCCGTCAGTGACTAGGTAGTAGCCATACTCCCCCCGTGAACACTCACCCCGGATATAGGTCTCACCTCGTGGGATCTTCCAGTGAAGGACATTGGGTATTTCGGCCATCAGTGGGCCATTTTTGGGCATTTTGGCAAGAATTTGGCGGATCAGGTCGATAGAGACCAGCAGATCACGGCGGCGGACATCGGCCCGCGTAAAGAGATCGGAGTCGCTGCCTATGATCGTTTCAAACTCAAGTTCGGGATAGACCAGGTAGGGCTGGTCCTTGCGTACATCTTTAGCGATACCTGCGGCACGGGCATTGGGCCCGGTAACGCCGTAGCTGTCGACCAGTTCAGGATCGATGTATCCCAGACCCACGGCGCGCTTTTTGAAAACCGCATTGCAGAACATCGCTTCGTAGAGATCCTGCATGGTGCTTTCGATCTCGCTCAGGGTCTCTTCCAAACGCTTCTCGAATCCCTCGGGCAGTCCGTCGCGGACACCACCGGGAAGGATAAACATATGGTAGATGCGCGCACCGGTGAGTTCCTCAAAGCGATCGAGCATCAGGTCACGAACATAGGTGGTCCACTGGCCGATAACCCCCATCCCCAGGCTGCCCGCCTGACCACCAAGGTACATCATATAGCTGTTGATGCGGCCCATTTCTAGAATCAGGGTGCGTATCCAGTCGGCGCGCTCAGGTGACTTGATGCCAGCAAGTTCTTCAACGGCGGCGGCATAGCAATACTCGTTGAAGTCTGGTTCAGGAACACAGATGCGACAGACGATTGGGAAACACTGAATGAAAGTACGCCGCTCCATCAGCTTTTCGAAGCCACGGTGCAGGTAGCCCACATGGGTCTTCCCCTCAACCACCTCGTCACCGCAGACGGTGAGTTCCAATGACATATTGCCGGTGATACCGGGGTGTTGAGGCCCCTGCCAGAGCTTTAGATATTTGCCCGATGCAAGGTCAATGTCGAGGGTCCCATCAGGGCCCTTCGCTGGATATTGGCTACGGTCAGCCTGGTAGAGCGCCATGTTACTTTCCGTCCGGGTAGTATTGTTCTTTCATATACTCTGCCGGATCACGGCTCTCCCGGCCCGGCCGCTGATTGAAGGTCTCCTCGGCATACTTCAATGTATCAAAGTCACGCCGGTAGGGAGGGATCTCGCTCCACCCTTCAAGAATAAAATCCTCATTTACCCGTGGGCTCTCCGGGAAGTCGATGCCAAACATCTCACGCAGCTCCCGTTGATAGGTCGCGGCCGTCGGCCAGATATCGTGAATAGTCTCCATCTTTGCGTTATCACGGGGGATCATCACCCGAATGCCGATATCACGCGCTCCGATCCGGTCAGAGAGGAGATAGGTCAGTTGAAATTCTCCCTCCTCCAACCAATCCACCGCCGTCAGAAGGACGAGATGGGAGAACCCCTCCCTATCACGCAGTTGCAGCAGCAGTGGTCGCAGCAGCTCCTTTCCCACCGTAACAAAGGCGAGATCTGCCCGTTGCTCGGTGAGTTCACCGAGTGGGAAGAGATTACTGAGTCTTGTATAGAGTGCTTGCATGGTTGCGTGTTACCAGTTGTAGTCGGGCATATCCCACTCTTTAATCACTCTCTTCTGGTTCGCCTTGTACCAGTCGAAATTCTCGGCATAGATATTGGCACCCTCCGCCTTACCTGCACGGATGATCTTCTTCATATCCTCAAACCCTGCCAGCAGTGCCTCCGGGCGGGGCATACAGCCGGTGATGTAGAGATCCACCGGCAGATAGTCATCCAGCCGTTTGATCGTGTTGTAAGAGTCCCAGTACATGCCGCCGTTGATGGTGCAGGAGCCCAGCCCAATGACATATTTCGGGCTCTGCATCTGCTCATAGGAGCGGATGGCACGCTTGAGTGTCTTGATCGAAAGATAACCGGATATGATAAAGAGGTTCGATTGACGCGGTGTTGGCCGCCACTGCACACCGAAACGGTAGGCATCGAAGCGCGGGGTCATCAGTGGCCGCATCTCGATAGCGCCACAACCGGTACCAAAACCGAGGATCCAGAGCGATTCCGAGCGCGCCCAGTTAAAGAACTTCTCAACGATTCGGCTGTAGGCTGCCGGCATCACTGTGGGTGCTTCCTGACAGTAGTAGTCGCGCAAGGGTTCGACTTCGAACTCGACGCCGTCTGGCCCCTTTACCATACGTTTTTGTAGTTCTTCTTTCATATCACCTCACACTAGCACGATGGAGAGAATGCCCAGCGGCATCGCCCATATCAGAAACCAGCGAATCGACTGTTCAACCCGAAAACGCGGAAAAGCCACCCCCACCAGTACCGATACCATGTAGATCAGAAAGACCTTGAGGAAGAAGATCGGCCAGCCGGTAGCACCGCCAAAGAAGAGATTTACATAGATCACGATCTTGGCGATGGGAAAGATCACCCGGTTAGTCTGCATCAAGGCGAGAAAGGATGAGTGATACTCAGTAGGAGGTCCGATGGGGATCTCCTGGGGAGCAATCACCACATCGAAAGGAGGGCGCATCATGGAACCGAGGAAGGAGAGCATCGCCGCTGTCACCGCCAGCGGATTGGTGAACAGTGTCCAGTTCAGGATGCCACCCTGCTGAGCAGCAACGATGTCGGTGATGGAGAGCGTCTGGTATTGAAGCGCCACCGAGAAGATCGCCAGTGCCAAAGGCAGCTCCGAAGCGCTGACCTGAGAGAGTCCGCGGGTAATGCCGATGGCGGAGTAGGGGTGCCCGCTTTCGGCGGCACCAAGAGCCATGCCGAGGGTGCCGAAGAAGATGAAGGAGAGGGCAAGGATCAGATCACCAGCAAACGATAGATTGGAGAACATCTCTGAGCCGTAGATGGTCGGCACGAAAAGCAGCAGACCGACTCCACCGGTGAGTCGGAATACCGGCCCGAGGTAGAACATCACACCATGGGTGATCGAGCTGCGCAGGGCGTAGTTCTTTATCAGGTCGATGTAGTTCTGGTAGATCGGTATGCCGTGGCGTCGCCCCACTCGGGCTGCGATCTTGGCGATAAAGGCATTTAACAGCAGGCCGTAGTTGATGACGATAAAGAGCGTCAACAATGAGTAGGGGATTTTTATCCATTCAAACTGCATGTCAGTGCTCTATACCAACAAATAAGACAATGATGGCGAAGGCGAGAAAGTGAAACGCATAGGTCTGTCCATTACCGGTGTAGAGCCGCCGGGCGAAGTTGGCTGCGGTGTGCAGGAGATCGGTTACCGTGTTCCAAAAACGGCTAGCCAAGGGCTCTACCAAAAAGCCCAATGCCTTGCGGTAGGGCGCAAAGAAATTCCAGGCAAAGTGTGTCGTCTCCGGCCGGTAGGGGCGCTCTGCGGCAAACACAATATTAAACTGCTTCACCTTCTGCGCCTTGCGGTTGACGAACAGTAGCCAGGCGAAGAGGGTAACGAAGATCACGCCGATAATGATCATGATGGAGATCGGGCTCCAGTAACCAAAATTGCTGACAATGGTCAGGCCCTCCCAGCTCAGGTCATCGTTGGGGAAGAACTGAGTGAGATAGGCATCCACACGGCGCAGCAACAGCCCAGGTACTACGGCAAAGACCAGCAGGAATCCGACATAGATCATCTGCGGCAGAATGAGCCAGAAGGGCGCCTCTTTCAGTCGCCGGTGCTCATCCTTCAGCTGACCCAGAAAGATGGTGTGGATCAGGCGGAAGAGATAGAGGAAGGCGATCGGCCCGGAGAGAAAAATAATCACCATCGGTAGACGGGTGTCGGCGGTCATAATGGCGTTGTAGAAGATCCAGCGGCCACCGAAGCCCGACAGTGGCGGCACACCCGAAACGGCGATGATACCGATCATCACCGCGATAAAGGAGAGTGGCATCAGCGTGATCAGGCCACCCATACGGTACATGTCCCTTGTTCCGGTGCGCTTGGCGACACCACCGATGGAGAGAAATAGCATCGACTTGTAGATGTAGTGGTTGATAACGAACATCAGCGCCATTAACCAGCCAAGATGGTTCATCAAGGCGAGGCCAAACAGAGCGTAGCCCATCTG
>JBEVXV010000378.1:0-4885 GCA_040505915.1 Sedimenticola sp.
CATACATTTAAATATGAACTCACTTAACCGTAGCAAATATTCTGTGTCTGTTCTTTTCATGCTATTGTAGACATGCTCTTCATTTCTGAAAATAATGTTATGTTGTTGTCTTATTTCATTATAATATGGACAGTTCATTAACACATGCAACTCATCTTCGATGATTTCTACATCATTAGTTAAACAGAATAAGCAGAATCTTTCATTTCGAGATATTGCTCTATATCGTCCGGTTTCAATAGCAAATTTATGGCATGATATTCTAAAACGTAAAAATGCATTCCTGTGTTTAATTATATTAATTGATGACAAATAGCGTTCGGGGTCTAAAAGAGTTTTGAAATGCGAATAAAATTGCAATTTAGGTGAGTCGGAAATAAAAGCAGACCAGTTCTGGTAAGAAACATCTTTTAACCTTTGAAAGAAGAGCGACAAAAATAAATCTTCATTTCCAATATCCTGGGATATCCATGCATACCCAAAGCCATACGCATACAACATATTCTTGATCTTTGAGGCCCAGTTTGTCCGTCCGACTGCATCATGGTCAAACAACATATTATAGCATGACTTTGGATATCTATGTATGTCCATTCTAAGCAAACGAACCCAATATTTAACTATTCGATTTTTATAATACACTGACATAGGCAATCTACCCAATTCTCCTAAGACACCAGCGCTTGGTGCTGAATTACCGAGGTTTAGGATTTTCTTACAGAATTTAAGCTGCACTCTGTCAATAATATCACAATCCTCATACCCCCATAACTCAGCTCCGTAACACAAAATTGGAGAGATCATATGATCAAATAAATATAATGCCTGTGACACTGTCGCTTTGTACTTCCGGACAAAATGTACTATAGTAAATATACCTTTCTCGGCTTGCTCAGCCAAACCATGTCGGGCTCTGCCCCACGATAAACAACATGTAAAGTACAACCCAAGGTATTTATAAAATGAAACCGTCTCGACTGGCTGACCCATATAAGACCATCTTTCATTTAGTCGAAGTTGTCCTCCACGGCGGAATACTATAATTTTTGTTTTATTAAGGTTTACCTTCATACCAAATTTGCTGCAAAATTGACTGACAACATTTATTTGTTTTTGTAAGTTAAATACTGTATCTGTAAAATTTGCCATATCATCCGCATATAGTAACTGTAGCAAGTTCGGGACCGTTTCATTTATATAGATACCCTGACAACGTTCATCTTCTATCATTTTTATGAGTTCATTTAAGAAGATGACGAACAATATGGGACTGGCCATACAACCCTGTTTTGTACCGATAGAACAATCAAAGAAATCAGATAAACCATCATTCGACCTGACACATGACTTCAGCTGGTTATACATAGACTGGAATACATTCACAAATTTACCACTGACACCATTTTTTAACAAAACATAAAACAGGAGTTTGTGTCGAATACAATCAAATGCCTTGGAAAAATCTATAAAAATACAATAAAATCTACCTCTTGATCGTGTAATATACTTTTGAATAGCAGCATTTAATGAAAAACAACTATCAATTGTTGAATATTTTTGTCTATAGCCAGCTTGTTGCTCCATAAGTTTATCTTCATTCTCAGCCCAACTAACGAGCCTATTGCTTAGTACTTTTGTAAATACCTTGCCAGTGACATTCATCAATGATATGCCTCTATAGTTGTCCGGTACATTTACACTTCCCTTCTTGTGTAAGGGGCATATTATTGATGTGCACCAATCTCGGGGGAAAACGCCTGTGTTGAGAACATGATTGTACAATTTTACCAAATGTGGTGTGATGACTGCCGAAGATGCCTTTATTAATTCGGTAACAATGCCATCGGGGCCCGGAGCCTTACCATTATTCATATTGCGAATTACATTTTTCACCTCAGTGTCAGTTACAACACGGTCTAAATATGCATGATTTCCATGTTCTGACATCGAAAACTCTTCAAGTCTTAAATCTACTTCCTCTAAAAAAGTACCGTCTATGTCATACTTTGAACTATTTAATAACAGTTTAAAATAAGTGTACCACTCGTCCGATGTGATATTATTTGAGTCCGATTTACCTTTAAATCGTTTTATTTGCTTCCACAATTCCTGCGTATTACTGATATTGCATAGGTGTGTCACATTTTCCTGTGCATTTGCCTGTTTCTTTACTTCACAGAGATTTTTAAAACGGCCTTTCGACTGTAAGTAATTCTGTAAGTCAATATTTGAATTTGATCGTCTAAACCTATTTAGAAATTGATATTTCTCTCTTTTCGCATCCGAGCAGTCATCATCCCACCATTTTGGTTGTCCACTCTGAAGATAATTATCATATGATCTACAAACCATATCAGACGCAGCATATTGTAATATACCCGTTAAACTGTCTACTGCAGCATTTACATCACCAACATTCATCAAATCGTTAAATATGCTAATCTTTTCTTGCACTATGTTGTGACCTAGCTTTGACATAAAATGTACTCGTTTATCATCATTCCATTTATAACGAGTCCATTTTCTGCTTTTACCTCCTTTGGTAGACGGACCAGTGTTATAATTTGCACCAAATGTGCATACAATAGGAAAATGTGGCGATATATCAATGTTCATAACCTGGAAGTCCTTAACATCTTCAAACAATTCTGTACTCACAGTTATATAGTCAATTACACTTTTACCAAGATGCGATACATATGTAAATTCACCACCCATATCAGAATGTTTTCTCCCATTTAACACATGCATTTCTAGGTTACAACATAGTGAAAGGAGAGATTTACCAAACGAATTTGTAATGGTATCTTTTGAATATCTTGGTACATTAAATGGATCTATGTCAACAAAGTCATGTAAAGGGTCATTTATACCACCACTAACATCTAAGAAATCTTGTTTTTGACCAATCCTAGAATTAAAGTCACCAGCACATATCAAGTGTAGATCTAGCCCATATTGCATCTGAATATCATCGATAATATCCTCAAACATTTGTATACCATTAGATTGTATTTTCCCATCATAAAAACTAGACCCTTCAGGTGATACATACGTGTAACAAAACAAAATTTTCTTTACAGTTTTCAAAAAATTCTCATCAAATATGATAGCTATGGTGTTATCATACGTATCAATTACTTTAACAATATACCGAGTGAAAATTGTTCTAACAAATACAGCAACCCCACCAGCAAATCTACCAAATGCACGACGACGGGTAGCACACTTTTGGTAACATGTAAACCCATTCAATAGTGTTTCACATGTATCTATTGTATTACACCATGTTTCACAAATTCCAATCAAGTCATATGTTTTCAGTAGCTCTAATGTTTCATTACAAGATAACAAGGTGTTTATGCCATCTATGTTCCATGATAGTAGTTTTATGTGACGTTTTAGTCTATTATTGACATTTTGGCCTCGGCCATGCCCCTATTTACGTTCAACATTTCCATCCGTCCAGGTATATGTCTCATTTCCCATCACCACTTTGTCATATCGCATGTACACCTTCTTGTCGGGGTTTTCATTACGTAGACGGACTAATGTTGGTAGCAGCATGCGGCGCGCTTCTCTCACACTTGCACTGAAATCTTCCGTCACTTTAATAGTCTTGTCCCTCAACAGTTCTCTGCCCTTTTTAAGAACAAGTTCCTTGTGCTTCCATTGTGTAAATTTTACAATCACACCCCTCGGTTTTCCGTCGCGTCGTTTGTTGTTACCTAGTCGATGGGCCCGCTCCACTGGAAACTCGGCATCGATATTTGCTGATGCAATGCTCAATTCATTACAGATAAAGTCCCGGACCTTAACTTCACACTGCTCCCAACTTTCGGCGTCACTGGGTTCGGGGATATTCCAAAATACTAAGTTACTTC
Source organism: Sedimenticola sp. (assembly GCA_040505915.1). Lineage (GTDB taxonomy): Bacteria > Pseudomonadota > Gammaproteobacteria > Chromatiales > Chromatiaceae > Vondammii. The sequence goes on from JBEVXV010000378.1 coordinate 3,885, forward strand.
TGCGTGATTGGTCTTCTACGTTATCTAGCTTTTTATTCAGTTTCTGGTTTTTATTTCCGTTACTAAGTCATTTAGTTTACGTTCTAGTGCCGCATGTTTGTCTTCATAGCTGTTTCTCATTTCGTTGATATTTGCCGTCAGTTTTTCATCTAATTCAGAGTGCCGCTGTTCGAAGGATGTCCGTAAACCGGCGATTTCAGTCGTAATTTGTGATTTAATTTCACTCATATTTGTTGACATTTGTGTGGAGAGGTCCATTATCATTTGTTTCAAGTCGATATCAGCCGACTGTTGCATGACACATGAAGTGGACGCTCGTGTGTTAGGTTGAGACTTTGGTGGACCTGGGTTTTGTTCCACACCTGATATGATTAACAGAATGGCGCACACCATCGACAGTCTGATGATACATGACACATTCGGACATAGTTTAGGACAGTATAATTTATCCCTCGGTACAGGCATACTAAACGTCCCGATGCGACATCGCCAGGCTACAATACCAATGCCCATATTGGAAAACACCGTGCAAATAGTCAATATTAATGTTCGATAACTCTGTACTGCTTGAGAATACGATCGTTACGAAGTTCGACAACTCTGTAAAAACTGGAACTCCGTTGCAATAGGCCTAGACGGGTTACCTCCCTTGATTAGATGACATTCGAGCGTGGCCACAATACACACTACACAATACGCTTCACTGCACACTGACCGATGGACAGGTTAGTGGGAAATGTACATGTATATAGTTATCTTTTCAATCAAATTTCGTCATCAATTTCCTCAACACATGTGCATGTCCACAATCCATAAACACAGCTCCAGATAAATACAGTCTTTACAAATATTTCCACCAAGTTACACGGTCAAACTCAATGTATATCTCATATAAATAAATTAAAATTCACCTGCGATTATTTTGTTTACATCTCCATTCCTGGTTCCCGGCTTACACATTATACACCTATAGTGTAGTGCTGTGCAATATGGAGTGCATC
>JBEVXV010000379.1:0-19421 GCA_040505915.1 Sedimenticola sp.
CCTTCACCAATGCCTTGCTCCTGCAGATGTATCGCATCTTCGACGGAGAGGTCGGCCACCATCAGGCTGCGCGTCGTCAATACTCCCTGCGGTGTCTTCAGTGGGTTGGTTTTGCCGCTGAGTATCTTCTTGAAGTGTACCTTCATCGATTTTAGCTGAGTTACCGCCCATTCGATAAACTCATCATCGCTCCAGGTTGGGTCAGAGATGACGTAGCGGGAGTAGAGAATATTGGTGGCACTTAGCTTGCGGCTTTTTGCCTCTTTGACTTCGATTGGGTGGCCGGAGATATCAAGGGTCTTGCCCTCCAGTGCTCTAGCCTCGCTCAGCCGCTGTTTGGGCATGCGAAGCACCAAGCGGGTGCGGCGTGAGGGGTAGAGCAGGTCATCCTCTCCCTGTGGTCTCTCCCAGCCGTTGCCTGAGTCTGCCACATGGATTAGGTGCAGGCCTGCCAGAGACTCCTCTGGAAACCAGGGTAGTACGCGCGCTATCTCACTCGCGAGTGCCCAGGCATGGTGAACCGGCAGGGTGGCGCAGCGAATCTGGTATACCAGATCGACGACATCATCAGGGATGCTAAAGTGCTCTTTATCTGTATCTTCTTGCCAGTACATTGCTCTCTGCCCAGGTTAGTCAGGAATCTTCTCTCTTAAGCTGTCACGGTCAAACCACCAGTCATCGGCCGTGAGTAGGTCAAGTACTTGGGCCAGACGCGGGAGGAATTTTTCTGGATCATCAAGTTCGAGCTGCTGTACCCAGAAGTCGAATATCTCCTGCTCTTCGATCTGGCTGTGGCGGCGCGCCACCTGCCCCAGCAGTTGATTGGTGAAGAACCGGAGGCTATCTCGCTGCTCGTCGTCTGCCCGCAGGTTGACGATATAGCCAGCAGTGACAGCGGCCACAGCGGCCCCGTCAGAGCGGTCGGGGGTGTCGTCTATAAAATGCTGCAACATGGCAACGCTGAGTTCGGGGTCAACCGGGAAAGTGACGCTGAGCCAGATACCATGGGCCAGTGCCTTGATAGACTCACTCTGTTCAGTTTGGAACATTATGTCACATGACTCAACAGCCTGGAGCCATTGATCACCGGCGACGGCATCATTGAGGGTACTGCGTCCCAGTTGCCACGCTTCCTCAAAACGGTTGAGTTGCAGCAGGGTATAGCCATACTCCGTGGCTAGGGTGAGTCTTTTGCCAAGAGGCGTGGTTGAGTCGAGGGCATCGATCTTCTCCTTGAGGTCGTCAAGTTGTATTTCAACCAGTTTGGTTGACGAGATGGCATCATCTGAGCACTCGTTGTCGTTGCCACCTAAAAAGCTTTCTGATTGAAGATATTTCACATCGATTACCCTAGGTAAATGTGGCTTCAAGCCGGTCTTCCCAGTTTTCTGGGGTGTCGGCAAATTGGGGTTTTACGTCGATACGGAAGAACATTTCACCCTGACGGCGTATCTTGACCATTTCGAGTAACTGCTCAAAGCTCTCGATTTCAGGGCTCTGTATCAGTACATCACTCAGCAGGAGCATAGTCTAACTACCTCTTAACTTAATAATAATTGAGCCTTATCTGCGGCATTTTTCAGCAGAGCTAGGCAGGTTTATCCACTTATAACTATTCAGTGCCCCCTGTTACGAGGCTATTTTTACCCGGGGTCGAAGTAGATTGCGGGATAAAAATTTCTAATTTACCTACTTCAGCATAGTTTAGTGCTTTCTTTAACGATTTTAGCCGAGGTGGAAATGGGTGGCTAATGAGGCCGCTGTCGCCAAAATACCCAAGTATTCCGGTGGGCTATTATTGAACCCCAGAGCGACTATCAAATGCAACTCTGCTGTAAGGTTTTTATTGTTGCAGTGCCGCATGGCTTTATCCGTAAATTGTGTGAGATTTTCTTGATGTATCAATGTAACAGTATGTTTATATTAAAATATATAGTGACAAAAGGGTAGTTCATTCATATATAATTAAATTGCAATATATCCCAATGTAGATAGATCAATATTCTATTACCCCCCCCATCAGCAGGATATTTTGCTGCATAAGTGAATCCTAAAATACCCACCATGTTGAGATTTGGGATGAGAGGCCGCTCACACCATGTGCGGCTAGCGAATCCGGGTTTCCTAACGTCTTCGGTTAGTCTTCGTAGTCTGACTGAATATGGAATCCAAATGATTAAGACCAATTGGGAGATTAACTGATGGCAAAACCGATGCATGATACCCCCATGCTGGACCAGCTGGAGAGCGGCCCCTGGCCCAGCTTTATTACCGGCCTCAAACGTCTGGCTAATGACAATGACATGATGGTCGACCTGCTGGGACAGCTTGAGACCTCTTACGAGACGAAAAAAGGCTACTGGAAAGGTGGTACTGTCGGTGTTATCGGTTACGGTGGTGGTGTTATTCCCCGCTTTACCGAACTGAAAGATGACAAAGGGAACGCCATGTTTCCTGCCGCTGCTGAATTCCACACCATCCGCATCATGCCTCCTCCTGGCATGCACTACGACACCAAGACCCTTCGCGACTTCTGTGATGTATGGGAGAAATATGGTTCCGGCCTGATCGCTCTGCACGGCCAGTCCGGCGACATTATGTTCCAGGGTTGCTCTTCAGCTAACGTACAGCCTGCCTTTGACGCTCTCAATGAGATGGGCTTCGATATGGGTGGTGCCGGTCCTGCGGTACGTACCGGTATGTCTTGTGTTGGTGCTGCACGTTGTGAGCACTCTTGTGCTGACGAAGGTCGCACCATGCGTATGCTGGTTAATGCAACTTTGGATGACATGCATCGTCCGGCTCTGCCGTACAAGATGAAGTACAAAGTTTCAGGTTGCCCGAATGATTGCATGAATAGCATCCAGCGTGCTGATATTGCCATTATCGGCACATGGCGCGATGACATTAAGGTCGATCAGGCTGAGGTTAAAAACTACGTTGCTGATATGGGACGTAAGAAGATGATCGATAACGTGATCACACGCTGCCCTACCCAGGCACTGTCTCTGAATGATGATGACACCCTGGCTATAGAGAACAGCAACTGTGTACGCTGCATGCACTGCATCAACGTGATGACCAAGGCCCTCGCACCTGGTGATGACAAGGGTGTCACCATACTGGTTGGCGGTAAGCGTACGCTGAAGATCGGCGATCTGATGGGTACCGTGATCATACCTTTCCACAAGCTGGAATCTGATGATGATTATGAGTGGCTGGAAGAGCTGGCGGTCGAAGTGATCGACTTCTTTGCCGAGAATGCGCTGGAGCATGAGCGTACCGGCGAGATGATCGAGCGTATCGGCTTGACCAACTTCATTGAGGGTATCGGTGTTGAGGCCGATCCCAACATGATCTCCCGTCCACGCATGAATCCATATGTACGAATGGATGACTGGGATAAGGAAGTTGCCAAGTGGGAAGAGCGCAAAGCTGCTCAATAAACTGATCTCGTTACGGGCTGCCGATAGGGCCGCCTGTAACTGGCTGACCAATGTTGTCAGTCGTGATCGTAAACAGATTCAAAGATTAAGAGAATTTGGAGGTTACTATGGCTGAAGCACCTCGCATGCCAGATGAGTGTGGCGTACCAGAGATGGATGCCTACCTGCATCCTGTAATGAAAAAGAACTACGGAGCCTGGAGTTGGCATGACCGCCCACGTCCCGGTGTTCTTCATCACGTTGCCAAAGGTGGCGATGAAATCTGGACGGTACGTGCTGGTACCCAGCGTCAGATGGATGTTTACACAATTCGTAAATTGATGGATATCGCTGACGAGTTCGCAGAAGGCTTCGTTCGATTTACCATCCGTTCAAATATCGAGTTCATGGTTTCTACCGAGGCTCAGGTCAATCCGTTGATCGAGAAGCTTAACGCTGAAGGTTTCCCTGTCGGCGGTACCGGTAACTCTGTATCCATGATTTCACACACCCAGGGTTGGTTGCACTGTGACATCCCCGCTACTGATGCCTCAGGTGCTGTTAAATCGCTGATGGATGAGTTGATCGGTGAGTACACCAAGGAAGAGATGCCGAACCGCGTTCGTCTGACCACTTCCTGCTGTCAGATCAACTGTGGTGGTCAGGGCGATATTGCTATCAATATTCAGCATATCAAGCCACCCAGGATCGATCACGATCAGGTTGCCAACGTCTGTGAGCGTCCTACTGTTGTTGCCCGTTGCCCAGTGGCGGCTATTCGACCTGCAATGGTTAATGGTAAGGCTTCTCTGGAAATTGACGAGAAGAAGTGCATCTGCTGTGGTGCCTGCTTCCCTCCTTGCCCTCCGATGCAGATTAATGATTCCGAGCACTCCAATTTCGCGATCTGGGTGGGTGGTAAGAACTCTAACGCCCGTTCCAAGCCGACCTTCCATAAACTGGTCGCTTCCGGTATCCCTAATAATCCACCCCGCTGGCCAGAGGTCGCTGCAGTTGTTAAGAAAATTCTTAGCACCTACAAAGAGGATGCGAAAGATTGGGAGCGTATTGGTGAGTGGGCTGAACGTATCGGCTGGCCTCGTTTCTTTGAGAAAACGGGTCTTCCGTTCACTAAATACCACATTGATAACTGGCGTGGTGCTCGTGCGAACTTGAATGCTTCCACGCACATCCGTTTCTAATCCGGTTAACGAACTGACTTAAAGGGATAGCAAATGAAGTTTGCCATTCAGATAAACGAAGGGCCATATCAGCACCAAGCGTCTGATACTGCCTATATGTTTACCAAGGCGGCGTTGGAGAAAGGGCATGAAGTTTTTCGTGTATTTTTCTACCACGACGGTGTTGGTAACAGCACGCGACTAACTACACCACCACAGGATGATCGCAACATCGTCAAACGTTGGGCAGAGCTTGCCGAACAGCACGAGTTGGATATGGTTGTCTGTGTTGCCGCCGCACAGCGTCGTGGCGTCGTCGATGATGGTGAAGCTGGGCGAAATGGCAAAGATGCCACCAATATTCATCCAACGTTCCGGATCTCAGGTCTTGGACAGCTGGTCGAAGCCGCTGTCCAGGCTGACCGGTTAATGGTCTTTGGCGACTGAGACAAGAGGATTAGTAATGCCTGAAATTAAAAAATTCTTGTATCTCAACCGTCGTGCACCTTACGGCACCATCTACGCATGGGAAGCGCTGGAAGTTGTACTGATTGGTGCGGCCTTTGATCAGGAAGTGAGTTTGGCTTTTGTTGATGACGGTGTCTACCAGATTATCAAAGGCCAGGATACCGCTGAAACCGGTATGAAGAACTTCTCACCTACTTACTCAGCCTTGGGCGACTACGATGTCACCCAACTGTTTGTTGAGAAAGAATCCCTTGAGGAGCGGGGCCTGACACTTGACGACCTGATGCCTCTGAAGTGGGAAGATGAGGATGACGATTGGGCAGAGAAAGACTCCATCCGTGTGGTTAGCCGTGAAGAGATGGCTAAGATCATGGAAGGCCAAGACGTTGTCTTTAGTTTCTAGGATTAGGGTGCTGTCATGAGTGAATTGCATACTGTAAATAAATCACCTTTCGAGAAGAGCTCTTTTGACTCCTGTATGGGATATGCTCTGGAAGGTAGTGCTGTTCTGCTGATAGAGGATGGTGTCTATGCTGCAATGAAAGGCACCTCCGCTGAGGCGATGGTACAAGCAGCCAAGGGCGTGAAATTTTATGCTCTGGGTGCAGATCTAAAGGCCCGCGGCATCGCCGCAGATCGGATGATCGAAGGGTTCGAGATTGTGGACTACGCAGGCTTTGTTGACCTCTCTGCTGAATACAGCAAAGTTGTTGCCTGGGTTTAACCAAAACTGATTAACACTACCTGATATTTTTAGGAGATTTGAAAATGGCTATCGAAGCAGACGGCAAGAGTTTTGAGACAGATGAAGAGGGTTACCTGGTAAACCTCGGTGAGTGGATCCCTGCAATCGCAACGGAAATGGCTAAAGAGGATGAGCTGGAGCTGACTAGTGAGCACTGGGACATCATCAGCTTTCTGCGTGAGTACTACGAAGAGTACCAGATTGCTCCAGCAGTACGTGTACTGACCAAAGCGGTTGGTAAAAAACTGGGTAAAGAGAAAGGCAACAGCAAATATCTCTACACCCTGTTCCCCTATGGTCCTGGTAAACAGGCTTGCCGCTTCGCCGGTCTGCCTAAGCCTACTGGCTGTATCTAAGATCCTAGTTGATCTTATCGTTCGGGAGGGGTTTAGACCCCTCCCGGCTGTTTGAATCCCGATTGAGGAAGACAGGAACATGTCGACTGTCTATGCGTTGCTGTTTATTGTGGCGACTCTTGTGCTGGTCATTGGTCTGGCAAAGAAGATTGCCCTGTATGCCAAAACACCCGCTCCACTAAAGATACCAACCACCCCAGCTCCTGTTACGCAGACGGGTGTGGTACTACGCATGTTCCGTGAAGTGGTGCTTTTTGAAAGCCTTTTCAAGAGTACCAAATGGACCTGGATCTTCTCGTGGATGTTCCATGTGGGACTCTTGCTTGTACTGCTCCGCCATGTCCGATACTTCACGGAAACTGTTTGGTTCCCGATTGAACTGATCCAGCCGTTCGGAATGTATGGTGGATTCGTCATGGTTGCCGGACTGGGTGGGCTGTTTATCAGACGCATCTTTGTAGACCGCGTTCGTTATATATCAGCTCCCTCCGACTTCTTGTGGTTGATCCTGCTTGGCTTTATCGGCTTTAGCGGACTGATGATGAGTTTTGTCGTGCATACCGATATTGTAGCGGTTAAGCAATTCTTCACTGGTGTCTGGACTCTCAGTGGTGGGTCGCTACCAATGGATCTTCCACTATTCGTTCACATTACACTGGTTATTGTGCTGATGCTGCTGTTTCCTTTCAGTAAGCTGCTGCATGCACCAGGCATTTTCTTCAGCCCGTCGCGAAACCAGGTGGATAATCCACGGGAAAAGCGGCACCTAGCCCCTTGGGCGAAGGCGCTGGAAGAGAACGAAAAGAACTAACCTGGCCGACGAGGGCTACTGATGGCTAAGGCAACTTTTGATACCCCGGAACTTCGCGAATTTGTGGATGTACCGGCGCTGGAAGAGGGCACGATGGCTCATATGAAGTCATTCGTTGTCAATAAACCAGAAAACAATACAGACCTGGGTTTTCCTGGAGAACTGGTCGATGACTGGCACGCCAAGACGCTCGAAAAGATGGATGACCTTCGGTCACGCTATCGCGGCTTCCAGGTCTATCTCGATGCATGTGTGAAGTGTGGTTCGTGTACTGATAAGTGCCACTACTTCCTGACTACACGAGATCCTAAAAATATGCCGGTAGCGCGTCAGGATCTACTGCGCAAGGTCTACCGTCGCTACTTCACCTTTGCGGGTAAATACTTCCCGAAATTGGTGGGTGCAGAAGATCTGACACGCGATACATTGGATGAATGGTACAACTATTTCCATCAATGTTCACAATGTCGCCGTTGCTCTGTTTTCTGTCCCTATGGGATAGATACAGCAGAGATCTCCATGGCTGCTCGCGAGATACTTGATAGCATTGGTTATGGTCAAAAGTACTGCAACGAAATCATCGCTAAGGTACACAAGATAGGTAACAACCTCGGACTTCCCGGTCCCGCCATCGAGAATACGCTCGAAGGCCTGGAAGAGGATGTGGAGGATGAGACGGGCGTTGTAGTGAAATTCCCACTTGATGTTAAGGGTGCGGATATCCTTTTGGTAACACCGTCAGCTGACTTCTTTGCTGAGCCCCATGTCGACGGTTTAATCGGCTACGCTAAAGTGTTTCATGAGGCAGGCGCAAGCTGGACCCTAAGCACGACCGCATCTGAGGCGGGCAACTTTGGTATGTTTATCGGTAGTTACGAGAACATGCGTAAAGTATCTATGCGAGTCCGTCAAGCAGCCACTGAGCTGGGCGTGAAGCGTATTGTCTTCGGTGAGTGTGGTCATGCATGGCGTATAGCCTATGCGTTTCTCAATACACTGGCCGGTCCGTTTGACGACCTAGATCCAAACTACCCGGTACCACAGCATATCTGTGAGTACACCAAAGATATACTTGATCAGGGCATACTTAATATAGACAAGTCTGCCAATGACGAAATGACTCTTACTTATCATGATTCATGTAACGTAGCACGCGCTACACGCATGGGTGATAAACCGGGTGGTCAGTTTGAGATTCCCCGCGATGTTATCAAAGCGGTATGTAACAACTATGTCGATATGGATCACAACACCATCGGTGAGAAGACTTTCTGCTGTGGTGGTGGTGGTGGCCTTTTGACAGACGATTTGATGGAGATTCGGGTCAAAGGTGCATTGCCTCGTATGACCGCACTGAACAACGTAATGGAAGACTACGGCGTAACGCACATGGCGTCTATCTGTGCCATCTGCAAGAGCCAGTTCACTAAGGTGCTGCCTTACTATGGTATGGACATGGATCAGATCGTCAGTGTCCATCAGCTGGTAAGTAATGCGGTTATTCTTACTGGTCAAAGGACTGAAGAAGACGAAGAAGAGTAACTGATCGACAATAGAATATTTCACGCCGGTGATAGCCGTCATGCTAACGCTGGAGTTTTAAGAATTACATTAGGTTTAAGGAGACAAGAAAATGGCGACTCCTACTGAAGAGATGCAGTCCAAGTTAAACTTCCGTCGATATGAGGCGGGTGATAACGAATGGAGTGATTTGGGTAAGATGATTTTTCTCGAGGATACTTCCCATAAGTGTCCTACCTATATTCACAAGACCCCCCCTTGTCAGGGCAGCTGCCCTGCCGGTGAGGATATTCGCGGCTATCTAGCGATCGCCCGTGGCCAGGAAAAACCGCCTGAGGGTGTTGATTGGCAGGAGTACGCATTCCGTCGCTCCACAGATGCTAATCCGTTCCCTTCAATGATGGGCCGTGTATGCCCCGCTCCTTGTCAGGAAGGGTGCAGCCGTAACGAGATCGAAGATTTCGTAGGAATCAACGCTGTCGAGCAGTTCATCGGCGATACCGCACTGACTAACGGCTATACGTTTGAAGCAGGTGCTGATACGGGTAAAAAGGTTGCCATCATTGGTGGCGGACCTGCCGGTATGGCAGCAGCTTATCAGTTGCGTCGTATGGGACATGCAGCCACTGTTATAGAGAAAGATGCTGAGCTGGGTGGAATGATGCGTTATGGCATCCCCAACTACCGCATTCCTCGTGACAAACTGGCGGCTGAGATAGCACGCATTGTAGATATGGGCGTTGAGGTTCGTACCGGCGTTCGTGTTGGTACTGATGTCGCAGTTGCCGATCTCGAAAAAGAGTACGATGCCATCCTCTGGGCACTCGGTTGCCAGAGTGGTCGCGGTCTCCCGATTGATGGCTGGGAAGGCACTTCCAACTGTGTCTCTGGTGTCGCCTTCCTTAAAGCATTCAACGAGGGTCGCCTGAAGGTTACCGCTAAGAACGTTGTCTGTATTGGTGGTGGTGACACCTCCATTGACGTTATCTCCGTTACCCGTCGCGTTGGCTACAACGCTGCTGCAGGTAAACCTGAAGATGTAGTCCTTGATCACAGCATCAACCAGGATCAAGCACTGGCAGATGCTGCAGAAAGTGCTAATGCTACGCTGACCTCTCTGTTCACTAAGGACAAGATGTTTGCGGCTGAACACGAGATTCACGATGCACTGCATGAAGGCTGCGCCATACTAGATGGCGTTATGCCACTGGAAGTGATCGTCGGTGATGATGGTCGCGCAACAGGTCTTAAGGTGTGTGACTGCACTATGGACGGCATGACCCCAATCCCCACCGAGGGTACTGAGCGTGTACTAGAGGCAGATCTGATTGTCTCTGCTATCGGTCAGGGCGGTGACATGGCTGGCATCGAAGAGATGGCTAATGATCGCAACCTGATTGATGCTGATAAGTTCTACCAGGTGACGGGTAAACCGGGGCACTTCGTTGCGGGTGATATTGTTCGCCCTCATCTGTTGACCACTGCAATCGGTCAGGCCTCTGTGGCGGTTGAGAGTATCGACTGCTACATGAAGCAGGAAGAGCAGGCTAAGCGTCCAAAGGTTGATGTTCATCACTTTGACATGGCTACCAAGCTACACGAAGCGGGCCTCGATCCAGAGCAGTTCGATTCCAGCGTCGGTGACATGCGTGGTACCGCTACCGCCAAATTTGCAGTGCATAACTTTGAAGATCGTTCAGAGCAGGAAGTGATCGCATCCAAAGATCTGTTCCTTGGTTACTTCAACTACACACCACGCATCATACGTGATGAGGAAGTGCCGAGTGCCGACGACGTACTGGGCCACTTTAAAGAACGCTTGATCATGCTCAGTGAAGAGCAAGTAGCTTCTGAAGCCAAACGCTGCATGAGTTGTGGTATGTGCTTTGAGTGTGATAACTGCGTAATTTTCTGCCCACAGGATGCTGTCTTCCGTGTTAAGAAGACTGAGTCAACTACAGGCCGCTACGTTGATACTGACTACAGCAAGTGCATCGGCTGTCACGTCTGTACTGATGTTTGCCCCACCGGCTATATCCAGATGGGTCTTGGTGAATAGGAGCTGTCATGCTTAGTTTTACCGGCATCAAACGATCCACTGTGATCTTCATGGGAGCGCTGCTCGCAGTGCTCTCCATGGGGGCTATGGGCGAATCATTTGTCAAACAAGGTTCTAAAGCAGCCGGTCTCGGACCAGACGGTTGTGTTGCACCGAAGGCAGATATGCGCCGCAATCATATGGATTATCTGAAACACGACCGTGTTGTCACCGTCCGCCAGGGCATTAGAGAGACAAAGGCGAGCCTTGCCGCCTGTGTTGATTGTCATGCCGGTAAAGATGACCGGGGTGAGTATCTGCCGGTCAGTGCTGAAGGGCAGTTTTGTGAGTCCTGCCACAGCTATGTTGGAGTGGATCTCTACTTTGCCTGTTTCCAGTGTCACCGGAAAACGCCCCAAGAGCAGAGTGCTTCACTAGGCGGTTCTGAGATAAAAGCGGGTGCTTTTGCCTTGCAGCTTGATGCAGATAAGCTGCACGCTGTGACAGCGCAGCACTATTCCAAATGGCACACTCAGGTAGTAGAGGACTGATCGTGACGAAAAACAATGACCAGCCTGACATAAAGCGCCGGGAATTTTTTGGTAAGACTGCTCTAGCGATAGGTGCCGCTACTGTAGCTCCTGGTGTACTGCTTGCTGTAAACGGCGGTGGTAAAACACAGGGCGCAAGTAGTGATACCCGCTGGGGTATGCTGATCGATTCTAACAGGTGTGCAGATGGATGTAGTGCCTGTGTAGACGCTTGTGACAGAGAAAACGGCATCAACCTTCAGGTTCGTCCTGAAGGCCAGTCAGATGAGAAGTGGAATAAACAGCGTCCACAGTGGATCCGTAAGGTGACACTGAAAGACAATCAAAGCGGAGAGATTACTAATCTACCGCTTATGTGTCAGCACTGTGAGCATCCGCCCTGTGTTGATGTCTGTCCTACAACAGCCTCTTTTAAACGCGCTGATGGTATTGTGATGGTAGATCGTCACAAATGCATCGGTTGTCGTTACTGCATGATGGCTTGCCCCTACAAAGCTCGCTCCTTTATCCATCAGGATGTGGAAGAGCAGTTGGTATCCGCTCCACGCGGTAAGGGCTGTGTTGAGTCGTGCAACTTCTGTGCTACCCGTCTGGATGCTGGAGCGGTCACCACCGCTTGTCAGGACGCCTGTACAAGCTACGGCCATCAGGCGATTATCTTTGGCGATCTAAACAATCCCCAAAGTCCAGTCGCCAAGGCATTGAAAGAGAAGAGCAGTCGTCAGATCCGTGCCGACCTAGAGCTCAATACCGGTGTTCGCTACACCAACGTATAAACGGGAAGGAGTAGAGTTAGATGAAAGATGTGTCCTACCGTGAGCTCTGGTGCAGCTCCCCCAGATTCTGGGGTGGCCTTGCCCTTCTCGGTTTCTTGATAGCAGTTGCGCTAGGCTCAGCACTATTTATGGAGCACAGTGGTCACCACGTCACTGGCATGAACAATCAAATAGTCTGGGGTGTGCCCCATGTATTTGCGCTCTTTTTGATCGTGGCTGCATCAGGAGCACTTAACGTTGCCTCTATTGGCTCGGTCTTTGGTGGCCCTATGTATAAGCCACTTGGACGCTTCTCAGCACTTTTGGCAATAGGACTACTCGCAGGCGGCCTTATTGTTTTGCTGCTTGACCTGGGTCGTCCTGATCGTCTGATTGTTGCGGTTACCAGCTACAACTTTAAGTCGATCTTCGCTTGGAACATCATCCTATATAGTGGTTTCTTCGCTATTGTCGGTGTTTACATATGGACCATGATTGACCGTAAAGTACGCCAGTATAAGACAACGGTCGGTTATGCAGCCTTCTTCTGGCGTCTTATACTGACCACGGGTACCGGTTCTATTTTCGGTTTTCTGGTGGCTCGTGAAGCCTACGATGCAGCTATTATGGCGCCGATGTTTATCATTATGTCGTTTAGCTTCGGGTTGGCATTCTTTATTGTCACCTTGATGTCCGCCTACTGGTGGTCAGGTCGTGAGCTGGGTGACTTTCGTCTCGCCAAGCTGAAGAATCTACTCGGTGTGTTTGTTGGTGCTGTGCTCTACTTTGCACTGGTCTTCCACCTGAGTAACCTCTACGTTACACAGCATCACGGTGTAGAGCAGTTTATATTGTTGGGTGGTGGTGCTTACACCAATATGTTCTGGATAGGACAGATATTGATTGGTGGTATCATTCCACTATTCCTTATCTACTCGCCAGCCTTTGCAAAATCTCGTTTTGCAACAGCTGTAGCCTCTATCATGGTACTCATTGGAGGCTTCTTCCAGGTCTACGTCATCGTCATCGGTGGCCAGGCATACCCGATGAATATCTTCCCGGGTAAGGAAGTTATATCAAGCAGCTTCTTCGATGGTGTAGTGAACGGTTACGTTCCCACTATTCCAGAGGTGTTACTTGGGTTTGGTGGCATAGCCGTGGCAATGCTGCTAGTGGCAGTAGGTGCGCGTATGCTACAGGTACTACCAGAAAGCCTAGAGGACCCCAAAGACGAGACCGCATAACTCTCTAATTGGTTAGTCCAGAAAACCACCGCCGGGCAACCGGTGGTGGTTTTTTCTTGATGACTGGAAAATAGTGCTTCAAATTGATAGATCCGTAACATATGGGTAATTATTCAGTCGGTGCTTGGGGCCATCGACTCCGGCCCCTGGTAAAAATAGCTTCCTAACAGGGGCGACTGAATAGTGATACTCTCTTTTGCTTCATCCCCCTTTTGAGCTGTTCACCGTCTATAATCCAATAGTAACTATTCAGCTAACTCAGTTTTTGGGTTGTTTCTACCAAGAGTCGGAGTCGATTGCGTCAAGATGGGTGGAAAATGCACCTTTTTACAGCGCAATAGACTCCGACCCCAAACCCAGCTGAATAGTTACACCCAATAGTCCTTTAAATTTGATCCTTGAATATATGTCCCATTTTTTCATCTCCGCAGCGCATAAATCCTCAGGCAAGACGACCGTATCCATCGGTCTGACAGCGGCACTGCGTGAGCGTGGTCTTGAGGTGCAGCCTTTCAAAAAGGGCCCGGATTATATCGACCCTATCTGGCTCTCAGCAGCAGGTGGCAACAACTGTATCAATCTAGACTTCTATACCATGTCTGCGGAGGAGATAAATCAGGAGTTCCACCGTGCCATGCTGGGAAAGGACATAGGTCTGATAGAAGGGAATAAAGGGCTTTATGACGGTCTCGATCTGGATGGAAGCAACAGTAATGCCGCGCTAGCCATACAACTGCGCTCCCCGGTATTTCTGGTAATAGATGCGCGCGGTATGACCCGTGGTATCGCTCCTCTGATTCTAGGTTACCAGGCATTTGATCGCGATCTGACAATAGCTGGCGTCATACTCAACAAAGTAGGCGGCAGTCGACACGAGGGTAAACTGTGCCGAGTGATCGAATATTACACAGACGTTCAGGTGGTCGGCTCAGTACATTCTGACCCGGATCTTGAGATTGATGAACGGCACCTAGGTTTAATGCCCAGCAATGAGTCGAGTCAAGCCGCTGCAAAGATTCGGCTGCTGGGGCAACGTATAGCGGAACAGGTGGATCTTGATCGGATTCTTGAATTTGCAGCAGAGACTGCGCCGCTTCCTAAGTCGTATGAAAAAGCGCAGGTATTAAGTGGTGAACGAGTGCGTATCGGCTACCCCCGAGACCGTGCCTTCGGTTTCTACTATCCAGGCGACCTTGAGAGACTAGAGGCAGCAGGGGCGGACTTGGTAGCTTTCGATGCCCTTAATGATGGCGCATTGCCGCCAGTTGATGGCCTTTTTATCGGTGGCGGTTTTCCTGAGATGGCTATGGAGGTGTTGCAAGCAAACAGCTCACTTCGAGAGGAGATAAAGGCATTTATCGAGGCGGGTGGGCCGGTCTATGCCGAGTGTGGTGGGCTAATGTACCTCGCCCGCAAACTGACCTGGCAGGGCAAAGTGTGTAAAATGGTGGGCGCAATTCCGGGTGATATCGTTATGTACGAACGTCCTCAGGGTAGAGGCTATGTCCGATTGCGTGAGCGCAGTGAGAGCCCATGGCCAAAACTTCCAGGCCAGTCATCAGAGATCGCCGCCCACGAATTTCACTATTCGGCACTCGAAAACCTGGATAAAGGGGTCAAGTTTGCATTTGAAGTGATGCGTGGTACTGGGATCGACGGCACCAATGATGGGGTTATCTACAAGAACCTGCTGGCAAGCTATACCCATATGCGTGATGTCGGTGGGAATCACTGGACCCAAAGGTTTGTTGAACATATTAGGGCGTGTAAGCCCCAAGTAGTATAGAGAGAAAGCCTATGTTTAAAGTTACCGATGCGGCTGCTGCACAGATTAAAGAGGCATCCAAACAGGGTGGTACTGAGGGAATGGCGTTGCGTATGGCCGCCCGCACTAAAGATGACGGTACTATTGAGTACCTTATGGGCTTTGATGAAGAGCGCGAGCAGGATACTCGTATAGAGGTATCCGGAGCGGCTGTAGTAATTTCACCTGACTCAGTACCCCTTCTCGAAGAAGCGATTATGGACTACGTTGAGATGGATGCAGGTGACTATCGCTTTATCTTTCTCAATCCCAAAGACCCCAGTTATATCCCTCCCGCCGATGCGTAGTTGCTGGAGCGGCTGTTGTCGCAAAAGCTTTAGGGAGCCGCTGATCAAGTAATACAGACCTCCCTAAACTACCCGCAAACCACCTATTTTTTTTTTGGACAGACTGCGGTGCTTCTGGGCACTCGACTATGGCTGCCGCCTGCTTGCAGGCCGTCCCAGCACTTAAGTATGAGCTTGAGGCTGGGTCTGGACTATGGCGCAATGCGTCCTGCAATCAAAGGGAGTGGTGCCATGGGGAACCTTATGCGCAAGAAGCTAGCGCCGGTACTTGGCCCGGTGCGACTTACTCTCCCTCATGTAGCTGCTGTTGATACTGCTGTGTCAGTGTCTGCTGGATATTGCCTGGTACCGGGTCATAGTGGCTGAAGCTGATCTCGTAGCTCCCTTCACCGGCGGTAATCGCTTTCAGTCTTGAACTGTAGTCGTCCAGTTCAGAGAGTGGCACTAGAGCGCTGATGATCATATGGCCGTTGGCTGCCGCATTGGTGTTACTGACACGGCCGCGACGGCCTGCGAGATCGGCGGTGATGTCACCCATGGCTTCACCCTGGGTTTCGATCTCTATCTTCACCATCGGTTCGAGAACGATATTGTGTGCCTTTTCCAGTGCTGTTTGGAAGGCCTTTCTACCGGCGGCGACAAAGGCGATCTCCTTGGAATCGACAGCGTGGTGCTTGCCATCGAATACGGTGACACGGATATCCTGCATTGGATAGCCTGCGATAAAACCCTCCTCCATCGCATAGACTATGCCCTTCTCTACAGCGGGCATGAATTGCCCCGGTATAACGCCCCCTTTTACCTCATTGACAAACTCGAATCCTTCACCGCGGGGGAGGGGGGCGATGCGTAGCGAGACTTCGCCAAACTGTCCTGCACCACCGGTCTGTTTCTTGTGACGGTACTGCCCTTCGGCCGCACTGCTGATGGTCTCGCGATAGGGGATGCTGGGGGGTTGGGTCTCGATGTTGACATTGAAGCGTTGTTTAAGTTGCTCCAACACCACCCGCAGGTGCAGCTCTCCGAGGCCACGAATTACCGTCTCATTGGCCTGGTTGGCGTGCTCCACCACTAGGCAGGGATCTTCGGCTTGGAGCTTGTGCAAGGCGTCGGAGAGTTTCTGGTCATCACTACGTTTGTTGGGGATCAGCGCCAGCCCAAACAGGGGCATGGGGAAGCTCTCCGGCTGCAGGTGAAAGTTATCCTCGTCATGGGAGTCATGCAGCACTGCATTGCGGAAGATCCCGTCGACCCGGGCAACAGCGCATATATCACCGGGGATAGCCGTCGCCATCTCCTTTTGGCCTTTGCCCTGGAGTCGTAGCAGGTGGGTTACCTTGAAAGGTTTTCTCGCGTCGCCGATAAAGAGTTGGCTGTTGGGTGTCAGGCTTCCCTGGTATAGACGGAGCAGACTTAACTTGCCACGGAACGGGTCGTTGGTGACTTTAAATACATGGGCGATGGCATGTTTTACGGGGTCAGAATCGATATTGACCGGTATCGCGTCGGCACCGTCACCTTTGAGGAAGTGGGGTGGATTGCCTTCAGTTGGATCCGGCATCAGGCGTGTAATGATCTGTAGCAGTTCAGCAACCCCCGCACCGCTGGTTGCTGAGGTAAAGCAGATGGGTACCAGGTGACCTTCACGTAGTGCCTTTTCGAAGGGGGCGTGAAGCTGCTCCGGTTCCAGATCTGAACCCTGCTCCAGATAGATCTCCATCAACGCTTCATCCATCTCCACCACCTGATCGATGATGGTGGTGTGGGCCTCGGCCACCGAGGAGAAGAGCGTCTCTTCCCCTTCAGGCTTAAAGAAGCAGTCCACTACCTTGTTACCGGATGCGGCGGGTAGATTAAGTGGCAAACACTCCTCACCAAAGGTTCTTCGGATATCATCCATCAGTGCTTTCAGATCGGCATTCGGGGAGTCGATCTGGTTGATGATGATTAGCCGGCAGAGCTCATCTTCAAGGGCGTGTTCCATCATCGTTTGAGTGGCGGGCTCTATACCCGCCTCGGCATTAATTACCACGGCAGCTGTTTCGACCGCCTGTAGTGCGCAAAAGGCGCGACCAAAAAAGTCGTTCAGTCCTGGGGTGTCGAGCAGGTTGACCTGCTTGCCATCTTTTTTCAGCCAGGCTAGGGTGGCGTTGAGTGAGTGCTCATACTGCTGCTCTTGGGGGTCGTAATCACAGACCGTATTGCCACGCTCTATACTCCCCTGACTTTTGATTGCACCGGCGGCATAGAGCAGCGCCTCGGTCAGCGTCGTTTTGCCAGCACCGGCCTGGCCCACCAGGGCGATATTTCGGATATCGTGAGTGGTATATGCGGGCATTCTCTTCTCCTGAAACGAGGCACTAAGCTACCTACTACTATACCAATAGAAGATGACGATGAGTGCTATGACCCTGGTCAACCGTTTGCTTTAATTATGAAAGAATAACGCGATGCAACTATTGAGCGTCCGCTGTAGGTCGGAAGCTGAAAGGTTTCCGGCAGATTCCTAGCGTAATTTTTTATGCAGGAGCCCGCCGTAGGTTTGCCTTCAGGTCAGGGTTTAGAGCTGCGGCGTCGGCCTTTATAGGCGGCAATCTGTTTGATAACCTCCTGAAAGGGGAGTTGATCCAGGGTATCAAAGGTTTCAACCGCCTGATTGAGTAGGCCGTAAATATCTTCAATGCAGAGAGGTGGCTTCTCCGCATTGAGTACGGCGTGAATGCCTCTGAGGCCGCCGATCTGAATACGAATCGCCTGACTATGGGGGAGGGCACCTCTACTGTGGTTTTTCAGCGTGAAACGGGAGTGGTGTCGCAGCAGTTCCAAAAGCTCATTGCAACGTAGCTGCCCTTCGTCAGAGTTGCAGTGAACACCGATTCTTTCCGCCAGGAAGAAGCGCTCTGACTGGCAGCAGCGACACTGGCTGGCCAGTATGCCCTTCTCGAACAGGCAGAAGCGCTCGTTCATGCTGTGATAGATCTTGTGGTAGGCATCCTGGTCCATAGTTTTTACTCTTTACTGGTAAATCTGTGGATCATTCGTCGGTCTCTCTTGCTGGGTCGACCAGATTCCAGTTTTGGACTTGCCGCACGCAATAGCCGTTGCTCCTCTATCATCTTTTCACGTCGTTTAATGCTCTCCTCCAGCTCCTCATAGAAGGTGACAGCTTCTGATGCGGGGCGACGTTGCTTGGGTATCAGCTTGACCTCAATATCCCAGCTGAGAGACGCCTTGTGGATCTCCAGCCGACTTCCCGGCTTGACCTCTCGCCCAGGTTTTGTCCGCTGGCCGTTGAGGTGTACCTTACCACCGTTGATCGCCTCTACCGCCAGATGGCGGGTTTTGAAGAAGCGTGCTGCCCACAGCCACTTATCGAGACGCAGGCTTTGTGGCTGCTCACCACCATTCATGTGATATCGTCATCTTCCTGAGTCATTTCCGGTTCATCGTTGGGCGTCAGCCCCAGTAGTGGGTCGAGTTTACCGAAGGCGTTGTGCTCGGCTAGGTCATCGTAGCCTCCCACATGGTAGTCATCAATGAAAATCTGTGGCACGGTGCGCCTCTGACTACGCGCCAACATCTCCCGCATCAGTTCAGGGTTGCTGTCGATGTAGCGCTCGTCATACGCTACCCCCTTTCTGGTGAGCAGCTGTTTTGCTCGTATGCAGTAGGGGCAGATGGCGGTACTGTAGATTACGACTTTCGGCATGGAGGGTTCTCTGCAAAAATAGAAGCACCATATCCTATCAATCACCCCTCTGGGGGTCCACTTAATACCCTTTAGGTAGAGCGGGATATACACCCGAATTTTAGATTTAACCACAGAACTGAGAGAGCGCGATGCTGCACGAAAATTCTAAAACCATCTACCTCAAGGATTACCTCCCCCCCGAATACCTGATTGATCAGGTAGATCTCCACTTCGATCTAGGCGAGGCGGAGACGAGGGTGCGCGCCCAGCTGACCATGCGCCGCAACCCGAAAAGCCTGGGGGGCGGCGAGTCGCTACACCTCGACGGCGAACAGCTGGAACTGCTCTCGTTGCGCCTCAATGACAAAGACCTTGGGGCGGAGCGCTATCGGGTAGATGATGAGGGGTTGACTATTTTTCAGGTACCCGATCAGTTTACGTTGGAGAGTGAGGTGCGGGTAAAGCCTCAAGAGAATACCGCTCTGGAGGGGCTCTATAAGTCGGGAGGCATGTTCTGCACCCA
>JBEVXV010000380.1:0-16408 GCA_040505915.1 Sedimenticola sp.
GCGCGCTCTAAGGTGGCTGAAAGGTTGATTTTAAACTTTCTTGCTTTTAAGAGTAAGTCACTGTTTATACTTAAATTAGTGGCCTTTTTTGAGGCGGTTTCGTCATATAGCTGTGGCATGAAATTCACTCCATATAGCGCATGCGCATCAATGATGCGCATGCGCAATGTAGCAAAAGTAAGAGCATCTAACAAGGCCGGTCAAGAAGGACCGCTCTTCGCGGTGTTCATTTGTGCTTGAATAGCACAAGCCTCACACCGCACGGTCTGCCTCTTAGCGGCGGCGTTATGCTTAAAACACGAATCAATAGGTATAGAAATGAAT
Organism: Sedimenticola sp.; assembly: GCA_040505915.1. Taxonomy (GTDB): domain Bacteria; phylum Pseudomonadota; class Gammaproteobacteria; order Chromatiales; family Chromatiaceae; genus Vondammii. The sequence goes on from JBEVXV010000380.1 coordinate 325, forward strand.
AACCGTATTAAAGGCACGCAAACTGAAAAAAACTTACTGGTGGCATTTGTTGGAGAGTCACAAGCAAGAAATAGGTATACATATTTTTCTGGTGCTGCAAAAAAAGAGGGTCTTGTTCAGGTTGCAGAAATATTTGAAGAGACAGCAAATCAGGAAAAAGAGCATGCTAAGAGGTTTTTTAAATTTTTTGAAGGTGGTGATATTGAAATAACTGAAACTTTCCCAGCAGGAAAAGTATCAGCTACATTAGAAAACTTACGAGCAGCTGCTGCAGGTGAGGAGCATGAATGGACAGAGATGTATCCTGCCTTTGCTAAAGTTGCTAGAAAAGAAGGATTTGAATCGATTGCAATAGCATTTGAGGCGATTGCAATTGCTGAAAAACAGCATGGAAAACGCTACAAAGAACTGGCAGATAATTTAGAGTCAGGAAAAGTTTTTAAAAGAGATGATGTGGTAGTTTGGCGTTGTAGAAATTGCGGGTATCTTCACGAGGCTAAGGAAGCTCCACAAACTTGCCCAGCATGTGTACACCCTCAAGCACACTTCGAGCTTCTAGGTGAAAACTGGTAGTGATCACTACGGCAGGGGGTCGGATCCGAAAGGCACTTACTTAGGAAGTATTTCACCCATCTTGCTGGTAGGAGCGACTTCAGTCGCGAAGGAGTCTGGCACAAAGTAAGGGTTTGGTGTGGCGTTCATCGCGACTAAAGTCGCTCCTACGGGTTAAAGACCGCTTAAGTAAGTGCCATTTGGATCTGACTTATAGATTCGAGTTCTTAACAACCTTGAGCGAAGGGGATGAGGGCGCTTGCCACTGTCTGTTACTCCCTTGAGCTTGAATCATCGCGGATGCCGGTATCAGTCGAACACCCAGTGAAGCGGTCTCTGCCAGTAACTGCTTTAGTACCTGGGCTGTCTCCGGATAGGGGTGCCCTATACCTACAGCATAGCCGCTACGCTTTGCCTGTTTGATCAGCTGCTTGAACTGAGTGCGAATCGCCTCGGGATCACGGCTGTTATCGAGAAAGATATCACGCTGGGCATTGGGTATTTGGTGCTCTTCCGCCACCTGTCTGGCAACGGTCTGTTCGGAGGTTCTGCTGTCGATGAAAAAGAGCCCGCCACGCCGCTGTAACCCCTCCATCAGCCACCCCATCGCTCCCGGATGTTGGGTCAGCAGACTGCCCATATGGTTGTTCACCCCTTTAGCGTGTGGAACCGCTTGGATATCTTCTGCTAGGATGCGCTGAAAATGCTTCTCTGTCATATGCAGGGTCAGCCCTCCAGGCCCCAGACGCTTACCGCCGTCAGACTCCATCGGCAGATGCAGCATCACCTCTTTACCGGCTGTATGGGCCTTTTCTGCGAGGCTGCTGGCATGTTGTGTGTGCGGCAGAAAGGCGTAGGTAACAGATCCTGGCAGATCCAGCGCACCTATCCCCCACCCCTCATGATTACCCATGTCGTCGATAATGATGGTGATTGCAGGTAGCTCCTCGGCACCGCAGGGGAGTGAAACCAGCAGTGCCGGCAACATTAGCAAGCCTGCAAGGGTACCCCATGCAGCTGACAATGGCTTTCTCATTCAGCCCTGTCCTCTGAGGATGTAGAGCCCCTTCAACAGATTCAGCGCCTCATTGAGGATAAAGTCTTTCTGCGCCAAACTCTTTTTATCCTCCTCATCTTTGACTTCACCCGGCTCATGCTCGGCCGCTTTCTTGTCGTTGCCATTTGCCAGGTGCCTGCTCAAATCAGACTCTTTGATCCGGTTATTATCGACATTGTCGATCTCAGCCACCTTGATATTCTCTATCTCGATATCGGGTTTGATCCCCTCGGCCTGGATGGAGCGACCGTTGGGTGTAAAGTAACGGGCGGTGGTGAGTTTGACCGCCGTCTCTTCGGTGATCGGAACGATAGTTTGTACCGAGCCTTTACCGAAGGTCTTGCTACCCATGATGATTGCCCGCTTGTGGTCCTGCAGTGCTCCTGCGACGATCTCTGACGCTGATGCGGAGCCGCCATTGACCAGCACCACCATCGGCAACCCCTCAAGTATATCGTCAGGCGCTGCGTTGAAATCAATCCGTGATGACTCTTCGCGCCCACGGGTGAAGACGATCACGCCTTCGGTGAGGAAGGCATCGCTCACCGATACCGCGCCACTGAGTATGCCACCGGGATTGTTGCGCAGATCAAGCACCATACCGCGCAGCCCCTCTTTCGACTCCGCCTTCAGTTCACTGAGCTTTTTCAGCATATCCTCTGTGGTACGCGCCTGAAAATGGGAGATACGCAGATAGCCGTAGCGCTCCTCCAGCACCCGCCCCTTGACGCTCGCCACTTTGATGATGGCGCGGACGATGGTGAATTTGATCGGTTTCTCTTTACCCTTGCGAATAATGGTGAGCTTCAGCTCGGAGCCGGGCTTGCCACGCATCTGGTTGACCGCCTCCTCCAAGCCCATCCCTTTGACCGGCTTCTCATTGAGACGGATGATCAGGTCACCCGCCTGGATACCGGCACGTTGGGCCGGGGTATCGTCGATGGGGGAGATCACACGAACAAAACCGTCCTCCAACCCTACCTCGATCCCGAGTCCGCCAAACTCCCCCTCGGTACCTACCTTGAGCTCTTTGTACTCATCTTTTCCCAGATAGGAGGAGTGGGGGTCAAGTCCGGCGAGCATACCGCGGATGGCATCTTCCAGCAGTTGCCGATCCTCTACCGGCTCGACATAATCCTGCTTGATGCGGCCGAAAATCTCGGCAAAAGCCCGTAGCTCCTGCAGCGGCAACGGTTCGACCTGGGCCTGAACCGGTTGACTAAAAGAGAAGGTACCACCAATAGCGATACCCAAGGAGAGTGTTAACGCCAAGCCAAGCTTATGCTTCATACTTTTTTCTCAGTCGTCATCATCGTCAGTACCTTCCGTGCACCGAAGTAACCTTGACCGGCGGGATTAATCAGGCCGCCTACCCTGTTGTTTCTCGAACGCTTGCACCATATCTTGGGGTTGACCGCCCGCCCCTTGTAACGGATGCCAAAATAGACGCCGGGGTTGTTCTGGCCACCACTGCTGCCTACCAGCGCCACCTGTTCACCCGCATCGACCCACTCGCCAGTCTCCTTGAAAAGGCTCTGGTTGTGGCCGTAGAGGCTCATATAGCCATCACCGTGATCGATAATCAACAGCAGCCCGAAGCCGCGCAACCAATCAGCGAAGGCGACCCGGCCATGATGAATTGATCTCACCGCCCGCCCTTCGGGGGCCGCAATCAGCACACCGTCCCACTTCAGGTTGCCCGCCCGAGAGGTACCGAATCTTGCTGTCAGGCGACCCTTTGACGGCCAACTGAGCTTTCCCTTACGGCTCTTGAAGAGCTTGCGATCAAGGCGCTCAAGGGGTTGGGCTATCAGCTCCTCCTCTAACTTCGACAGCAGCTTCTGTAGTTGTGTTTCATCCTGCTGCAATCCCTTAAGCCGTTGCCCCTTGCTGCGGAGATCCTGATTCAGTGCCGCCACCACTTGGTGCCGCTCCCCCTGGGCCAACTCCATCTGCTGCTTGGTATCCAGCTCACTACTTTGCAGCTCGACCAGCCGCTGCTCCTCCAGGGTAAGGGCAAGTTCAGTCTCACCCAGAGTCTCCAGCACCCGATCTATCTGTTTCATCCGCTCGGTGCGGTTACGATTGAAGTAATCGTAGTATACAAGCATACGGCTGACCACCGCTGGATCCTGCTGGTTGAGAAGAATTTTCAGCCGCTCCTGTCGGCCCATGGCGTAAGCAGCCCGTACCTGCCCGGCAAGAATTTTCTGATGACCCGCCAGCTCACCCTGCTGCCGTTGCCGTCTCTCCTGCAGCTGCCCAAGGCGCTGCCGTTGACGCTTCAGACTCTCACTCAGCACCCGTAGACGACGAGCCGCTTCACCGATCTGACGCTCAGATACTTGCAGCTCTTCCTGCAACCGCTGCTGCTCATCTTCACGCTCTTTAAGCGAGTGTTGCAGCGTGTTGATCTGCTGACGCAGCTGCTTCAGCTCGCTGTCTTTCTTGTTCAGACGCGCCTCTTCAGACTGAGCCACAAGCGTCAGTGGTAACAGCAGAAGCAGCAGCGCCCATAGCCGTCTGCCAGGGATCCAGTATTGGCTACAGTGCCCTATCAAGCGTCAGATTCCCCTGGTGCAAACTCGATCAGGCTGTGGCCATCCATCTCTGATGGCGGCTCCAGTCCCATAATATGCAGCAGACTGGGGGCGATATCACAAAGCGCCCCGTTCTCTGCCAGCTTGGCCTCTCTACCAATATAGAGCAGAGGCACCGGATTGTCGGTATGTGCTGTGTGGGGCTGGTCGTTCTTCTCATCCCGCATCAGCTCGGCGTTGCCGTGGTCCGCCGTCACCAGCAGCTCACCACCACTACGCAGAAGTGCGCTAACAACACGCTCAAGAGAGCGATCTATGGTCTCGATAGCCGCTACCGCCGCCTGGTAATCGCCGGTATGGCCCACCATATCGGCGTTTGCATAGTTACAGATGATGACATCGTAGCGACCACTCTCAATCGCCTTCTCCAACTTCTCTGTCACCTCCAGCGCACTCATCTCCGGCTGTAGGTCATAAGTGGCGACCCTGGGAGAGGGTATCAGTTGACGATCCTCACCCTCAAACGGCTCCTCGCGGCCACCGTTGAAGAAGAAAGTGACATGGGCATACTTCTCCGTTTCGGCAAGCCGCAGCTGGCGCAAGCCGAGTCTGGAGAGATACTCACCAAAGACATTATCCAACCGCTCTGGTGGGAAGGCGACGGGGATACCGAAGGTCTCATTGTATTCAGTCAGGCTGACAACAGCACCCAACTGACGTACCACCTTACGCTCAAAACCGTCAAAATCGGCTTCAATAAAGGTGCGGGTAAGTTCACGCACTCGGTCGGAGCGGTAGTTAAGAAACACCAGCGCATCGCCATCCTCGACCTTCACTGGGATCTCTCCCGCCGGAACCACCGCAGTCGTTTTTACAAACTCATCACTCTCGCCGCGTTCATACGCCATCTGCAGGGCTGTTTCGGCATCATCTGCCTGGTATTCACTCTCTCCCAGAGTCAGCAGATGGTAGGCCTTTTCCACCCGCTCCCAGCGATTGTCGCGATCCATAGCGTAAAAACGACCTACGATCGTGGCAATACGGCCACCGCCAAGCTGTTCAAACTGCTGCTCCATCAACGCCAGGGAGGGAGCTGCACTCTTTGGCGGCATATCGCGCCCATCAAGGAAGGCGTGAACATAAACATTTTCAGCACCACGCTCTAGCGCTAGTTTGACCATAGCGTGAATATGCTCTTCATGGCTATGCACCCCCCCTGGGGAGAGCAGGCCAAGAATATGCACGGCCTTCCCACCCTTCACTGCCACGTCGATGGCATCGGTGAGTCTGGGGTTGGTAAAAAATGAGCCCGAATCCACGGCGTGACTGACGCGAGTAAACTCCTGGTGAACCACACGACCTGCCCCCAGGTTGAGATGCCCCACTTCAGAGTTACCCATCTGCCCGGCAGGTAGGCCCACTTCAGCACCCGATGTACCGATCAGTGTATGGGGATATTTGTTCCACAGACGCTCCCAAACGGGGGTACTGGCCCCCTTGATAGCGTTGGAGCTCTCTTGCTCACTGTAACCCCATCCATCGAGTATCAGTAGTACAGCGGGTTTTATTCTGGCGGTGGACATCTGCTCTATCGGCTCCTGTGTCGTCATTTTTCCAAAAAATAAAGGCGGCTTAGCATTCTAGCGTAAAAAATGGCTAACTCATTGAAAAAAACTCATTATTAGTTGCCAAACTTATCCATTTTGTTGCTATAGCGGACCAGCTATCTCAGATTATATGGTTCAGGGGATTGAAAAACGCACAAAATTTAAGTAAAACAGATTATTACCGTATTAAAAAGCTGTTGTACGCTTATATATCACAGCTTACAACGCCACGTACAATCGCAATAACAAAGGCACTGCTGCATGGAAAACAAGTTCGGAAGCCCGAAAACGCCTGTACTGGATACTGAAGATTTTCACCTGATGGTGGATGACAACGATATCGAACGCGCCTCCCGCTCACTCAAGGCGATGTCTCACCCTCTTCGGTTAAAAATTCTCTGTACTCTGGGTGACCAGGAGGTGAGTGTGCAAGAGATCGTCGAACAGGTGGGCACCTCTCAGAGCAATATATCCCAGCATCTTGCGATACTGCGTGATAAGGGTATTCTGGCTTCCCGAAAAGATGCCAACCGGGTCTTCTACCGGGTCAGCGACTCACGCACGCTGCTGCTGATCGGAATGATGCGTAATGTTTTCTGCACCCATAATTAAAAACACTTAGACAACAAACTTAAGAAACCACATATCAGAATGGGTAACTCAAGTTTCCCGTTCTGTTTCTCGTCTCCTGGGTTAGAATAGACCCCTCTAAACTTCGTAATACAGACATAAGCTATCTATGGAACTCTATATTGAATTCATCAAGCAAGAGTGGATACTCTTCGCTTCACTGGCGGCAGTATGCGGCCTATTGATCCAAAACCTACTCTCCGGCGGTGCCAAGAACAACCTGGAACCCTCTGCGGCTACGGAGATGATCAACCATGAGGATGCGGTAGTAGTGGATGTGCGGCCAATCAACGATTTTAGCCAAGGGCATATCATCGGCGCGCTCAATATCCCCCTCGGCAGCCTGAAAAATCAACTGGGACAGCTTGGGAAAAAAAAGCAAAAACCGGTGATCGTCTCTTGCCGCTCAGGCTCCCAGTCCGCAACGGCCTGCAAACAGCTCAGCAGTGCCGGATTTGAAAATGTCTATAACCTGAAAGGCGGTATGATGGCGTGGAGTAGCGCGGGCCTGCCGATAAGCCGCAAAAAGTAGTCCCCTCACTTTGCCTTGAGAAACCAAAGCAAGCCCGAGCAAACCAGATAACCGAGAACATCATCATGAGTGAAGAGAACCAGACCGCAGAAAACCAGCCTGCCGATAACCAGCCACAGTTCAATCTACAGCACCTCTATCTTAAGGATGTCTCCTTTGAGACTCCGAACTCCCCCCATATATTCACCCAGATGGGGAGTGCGCAGCCAGAAACCTCTGTGAACTTTAATACTGAGGTAAATGCGCTCGATGAGGCTCACCATGAGGTAGTGCTCACCGCTACCATCACCACCAAGGTGGGCGACAAGACCGCCTATCTGGTCGAAGTACAGCAGGCCGGTATTTTCTTCATGAGCGGTTTTAATGAGCATGACCTGGGCCCCCTCACTCGTGCCCACTGCCCCAACATCATCTACCCTTATGTGCGCCAGACGGTCTCCGAGCTTATCGGCAAAGGAGGCTTTCCTCCCCTGCTGCTACAGCCCTACAACTTTGAGGCCCTCTATGCTCAACAGATGCAGCAGCAGGCAGCGGCAAGTGACGAGCAGCCTGCCGCCAACTAAACACTCTTCTAAATAAGGTCTGTGCCTAACGTGAGCAACAACTCATCACCTGTTGTCGCCGTCCTCGGATGTGGCTCCTGGGGCTCTGCCCTGGCTATTCTGCTGACTAACAATGGTGCTGAAGTCAGACTATGGGGGCATCTTCCTGAGGAGATCGACAAACTTCTGGAGGAGGGCGAGAACAGCAGCTTTCTCCCTGGGCGTCCATTTCCTCCTGGGCTGACACCGACAACAGACCTTGCCGCTGCTGTGGCAGAAGCGGATGAGGTGGTGGTGGTGGTACCGAGCCACGCCTTCCGCAGTGTACTCACAGGGGTCGAAGCGCTGCTGTCGCCCGGCACCTCTCTCTGCTGGGCCACCAAGGGGCTGGATCCCCAGAGCGGCCGACTACTCCATGAGGTGGCTGCGGAACTGCTGGGTGAACGACCACTGGCGGTAATCTCCGGCCCCAGTTTTGCCGGTGAGGTGGCCGATGGGCAACCTACTGCGGTTACCGTCGCCTCCTCCTCTCTGGATCACGCCAATCGTGTCGCTCGGCTACTCCATTGCATGACCTTCCGTGCCTATACCAGCGATGATGTCATCGGCCTCGAAGTGGGGGGGGCCGCCAAGAATGTGATGGCCATAGGTGCCGGTATTGCCGACGGTCTCGGCTTTGGTGCCAACGCCCGCGCCGCCCTGATCACCCGCGGCTTGGCAGAGATTACCCGCCTCGGGCTGAAACTCGGTGGCAGAACAGAGACCTTCATGGGGCTTGGCGGCATGGGCGATCTGGTGCTCACCTGTACCGATAACCAGTCACGTAACCGCCGTATGGGGCTGGCACTCGCCCATGGCCTCACCATCGACCAGGCAAAAGCGGAGATCGGCCAGGAGGTGGAGGGGGTAGGAACCACCCTGGAGATCCATAATAAAGCGCAGCAGCTGGCGGTGGAGATGCCAATTACCGAGCAAATTTACCAGGTGCTATACCAGGGGCTCGATCCGAGGAAGGCGGTAGAGGCTCTGCTCTGTCGTGAAAACAAACCGGAAGCGGGCTGAATATTTTCGATAGTTTTTGCTGATGAGTGCCATCTGCGGGTAGGCGTATAGCCCTTGCCTCGATGAACACAGCACAATACCGGCGGACGCAGGCAACAGCAGCGCTCTTTCACCGCCGCTCAGTCAATCAACCTCCGGCATCGGCAAACTCCAGCTGCCGCCAAGCCTCGTAGAGCACCACGGCTACAGCGTTTGACAGATTGAGGCTACGGTTCCCCGGCCTCATTGGAATGCGTATCCGCTGCTCGGCTGGCAGACTATCCAGTAGTGTCTGAGGCAGGCCGCGTGTTTCAGGCCCAAACAGTAGAAGATCGCCCGGCTGGTAGACGACTTCAGCATAACTGCAACCACCCCGTGTGGAACAGGCAAAGATCCGCCCAGCTTGTGCCTCGGCAGTCGCCTCTTCCAAACTTTGGTGCTCTCTGACACAGGCCAGGTCATGATAATCGAGACCGGCCCGACGCAACTGTTTATCCTCCAGCTGAAAGCCGAGAGGATGTATTAGGTGAAGGGTGCTGCCACTGTTGGCGCAGAGGCGTATGATATTGCCGGTATTGGGCGGAATCTCCGGTTCGAAAAGCACAACATTAAACATGATGGAAAAACTCGATGACAATCTCCACTGACTCACCTCTCGCCGTTGATTTCTGCGGTCTCAATTTTGCCACACCGCTGGTACTGCTCTCCGGCTGTGTCGGCTTCGGCGAAGAGTACACCCGGGTAAAGGGTTTTTCCAATCGTGATGCCGGTGCCGTCTGCCTCAAAGGCACAACCCTGGAGCCGCGCCTCGGTAATCAGCCACACCGAGTCTATGAGACCCCGGAAGGGATGCTCAATGCCATCGGCCTGCAGAACCCCGGGGTGTCCAGGGTAGTGGATGAGATTCTTCCCACTCTCGACTTCTCTGAGACCCGTTTTATCGCTAATGTCTCCGGCTCTACTATCGAGGAGTACCAGGAGGTGACGCGGCGCTTTGATGACTCACCCATCGATGCCATCGAGATCAATATCTCCTGCCCCAACGTCAAGGAGGGCGGTGTCGCCTTCGGCAACGACCCGGCGATGTCTGCCCGTGTAGTCGAAGCCTGCCGCCGTGTCACCAGCAAGCCATTAATCACCAAACTCTCCCCCAATCAGACCGATATCGCCGCCAACGCCAAAGGGTGCATCGAGGCGGGTAGTGACGCCTTTGCGGTGATCAATACACTGATGGGTATGGCAATCGACATTGAGAGCCGTTCGCCGATTATTGGCAACAACCAGGGGGGACTCTCAGGACCGGCAATCAAGCCCGTCGCCCTACTGAAGGTGCATCAGGTCTACCAGGTGTGCCGTGACCACGGCATTCCGATCATCGGCCAAGGCGGTGTCACCTCTGCCGAGGATGCGCTTGAGTTCATCATCGCCGGTGCCAGTGCGGTCGGCGTTGGCACGGCTCTTTTCTATGATCCACTGGTATGCAGTAAGATCAACCAGGGGATCAGCGACTATCTTGAGCGACACCAACTTCAATCGGTCGCCCAGCTCACCGGAAGCTTGCAACTGAATAGACCGAAGCTGCCGCGCTGTGGCTGCTGAGTTGATCATTAACTCAAGTTTCGGACTGCACATGAAGTAAGAAGCTTGACCCGGGACCCGTTCGGGAATAGTCACCTTGGTGAAAAAAAGCCATTTTTGCCATTGGGGGTGAATCGTGGCTTTTATTCAACATGACCAATCACTAAATTGCGACTAAACTTGTCCAGTACCATCTAGTTTCAGGAAAGGGAACCCAATAGTTAAAAATGGATAAAACTTCTAAACACCCGGATATTGAGCAGTTGCTTCTTTTTCAACCACTGCAAGCTCTTGACCGTGTACAACTGGTCGAGCTGGCCCACACCATCCATATCGAATCAGTGGATGCTGGCACCACCATTTTGCAGCGCGGCAGTAATGATGACTACACACTGTTATTGCTGGAGGGTGAGCTTGAGCTGACTGCCGCAGATGGTAAGAAGAACCACATCCATGCGGGGGACGCCTCATCCGTTAACCCCATCGCCCGCCTGCGACCCCGGCGGTATGAGGTCAGCGCCCAGACAAATATCAGTATTCTGCGTATCGACAATACACTGCTGCAGGATCTGCCTGCACGCGTAAACACCGGCTACGAGGTGAGTGGCGATGCCACGGAAGAGGCGACCGAGTATGAGAATGAACTCACCAGCCGCTTCCTTGAAGATTTGGAACATGATGAGGTCACCCTGCCAAGCCTGCCTGAGGTGGCAATGCGGATAGGCCAGGCGATCAATGATGAGCAAAACGATGCAGAGCAGATAGCCTCTCTAATCCAGACCGATCCGGTGATCACCGCCAAACTGATAAAAGCGGCCAACAGCGCACTCTATGGAAGCCGCACCCCAGTGGATAGCTGTGTAGGTTCCATCGTGCGCCTCGGCAACGACCTTACCCACAAGCTGGTGCTCACCTATACCCTGCGTGACCTCTTCCGCTCCCGCTCAGTACTACTACAGAAACGGATGAAAGCGTCATGGAAGCACAGTACCCGGGTTGCTGCCATCTGTAGTGTACTGGCCAGGATCACTAAACGCTTCGACCCTGACCACGCCATGCTCGCCGGGCTGATGCATGATATCGGCGTCGTTGCTGTACTCAACTATATAGAGGGCTACCACGATGAAGAGCTGCAACAGGCAACCATCGACCACGCCATAGATAATTTGCGAGCCCAGACCGGAGGTATGATCCTGCGTAAGTGGGGCTTTGCTACCGACTTTATCGTTACTGCTCTGGAGGCGGAAGAGTGGATGCGTGACAAGGGACCGGAGCCAGACTATTGCGATCTGGTGATCATCTCTCAACTGCACAGCATGGTCGGAAGTGATCGCGCACACTCTCTGCCCGCCATCGACCAGGTACCCGCCCTCCGGCGGCTGAAACTGAGTGGATTGACACCACATATGAGCCTGGGGATACTGGAGCAGGCCGAAGATCAAATTACCCAGAAAGAGGCTCTACTTAACGTCTGATGTTTATCTATAAAAAACAGATCCATGAGCGGTGGATTAAATTACTCCCTCTCCTGCTCCTGCTATTCACTCTTCCCTCCGCCGCACAGCAGTCACTGATGCCGGTAGATGATCAACCCATCGCCCCCCCCTTTTCGCTACTGGAGATGAGTGGAGAGAAGATCGATCTCTCCAGCTACCGAGGCAAGGTGCTGGTAGTCAACTTCTGGGCCACCTGGTGTGGTCCCTGCCGTGAAGAGATGCCCTCTTTGGGGCGGGCGGCTAAATGGCTTGAGCGCTTCAATGGACAGCTGATCTCGATCAATACAGGTGAAAAGCGGGAGCGGGTTGCTCGCTATCTGGATAAGGCACCTGTCACTTTTCCGGTGCTCCTCGATCAGAACGCAGCCACCGCAGCCGATTGGGGTGTCTACAGTTATCCCACCACCTTTGTCATCGACCCCGAGGGACGTATCAGCTACCTCGCCATGGGCAGAAGAGAGTGGGACGACCCCATGCTTTTAGTCCCGATACGGGCATTGGGTATGTAAGAATCCAGAACAAAAGCGGTTATGCGCGAAGGTGCTCGATATAGCGTGGCCGGTCATCCATCTTCAGCTTGACCCCTTCTCCCTGAACCTGAAGTCGGCCCTGATCCCCTTCAAAACGTAGATCACAATGGGCGCGACCCTGACTCTCCAGTGGCAGGGGGATCATATCGCGGTAGGTGTAGATATTCTCACCCACATCACCACCAGCACAGATGGTGGGACACTCCGGCAGATCACCCTCCACCTCGGCACCCTCAAAGATCAGCTCACCCGCCTGCCACCAACGCGTACGCTCCGTAGAACCGGTGATGGTCTTGATAATGATGGCACGGGAAAAACGTAGGATCACCCTCTCGCCATCCACCTGAATACTCTCCACTTCGGAGCCATTAAGTTCGATACTGCTACTATCCATCACTATTTACCTACGGTTATTCAATTTAAAAAAGGTAACTTTTCAGCTTCATATCCCAAGATATGTGGTGACATCAGGGACTGACCGGCTTCCAATCGAGTCATGTTTTATGGCGCACTTCCCTGTAGGAGCGCTTTCTCGAAGCGCGATGAATACTTGCACCATACTGGCTGTTTCATCGCGGTCCGTGAGACTGCTTCTACAAGCACCAACTGAATAGTTACTCTACGTTTATCATCTCTTCCGCTGAAAAATACGCTCCTGCATCTTATCCTGGCGGGTAATTTCACGATCACTCAGACCAGCAAGGTCAGGATACTGATGCGCCGCTTCGGGTGAAAAATTCCACAGCGGAAAGGGAAGCCCCCCAATCATACGATTAAATAGTAGCGCCTGAAAAATCAACAGCAACACCGCCACCAGATAACCCAGTACCTGGGTATAGCTGTCGATAAAGCCCATGGCGGCAATCAGGGTGGTAGCAGCAGCTGGCGGATGGGCTAAGCGGAAAAAGATCATTCCCAGGCTAACCAGGCCCATGGCCAGTGAGAGAACGGCAATTCGTACCCAATTGAGGCTATCGCCCGGTGCCAAGGGGACATCAGGAAAGAGCAGGGAAAAGAGTCCCACCATTACCAGACCGATAAACAGGCCCATGCTGTGAGAGAGCAGAACGGAGCGTGGTGCCGCTGTTCGTGCCAGTGGAGTGAAAAAAAGAATGAACGCGGAGGGTCCAAGCGGTGGAAAAAGCAGTGGCAGATCGATCAGGTAGGCCGTGGTACTGATGATCGCCAGAGCAGAGACCGCCTCTATAAAGACAAACAGCCTGACAATACTTTTTGAGTGCTTGCCATCCTGAAGCAGATAGCCCAACTGGAGATGGGTGATCGAGGAGATGAGGCGAAACAGCAGACTCCTCTGTGGATATACATCAGGCGCTTTAGCCGAGGATTGTCGCTTTTTCATCATATCTCCTCCTCCATCTCCAGCAACACTTGATCCAAAAGGTCCAGCGTAGTGCCACCCTCTCCCGGTATAATATCAAAAAGGTTACAGATCTCAGAAAAACCCTCCCGAATCTCCGCAACCTTCTCCTGAAGTCTCACTTCTGTCAGTTGAAACTCTTTAGCCGCAGTCTCCAGCATTGCCCGTGCCCGTGCAGGATCCGGGTTGAGGCAACCCGGTGTCATCGCAGCAACCGCCACCGGCAGTGCGGCGCTCTCCTCCAGCTCAAACTCTCTTACCGTATCACCATCAGCATTGTGCAGGCCTACAAAGCAGACCAACGTCTCAGGAAAGCCCCAGTCCTGGAGGATCCAGGCACCGGCCTGGGCATGATCCCACTGGAAACTTTCACGCTCTAAGCTGGATAGACGCTCACCCGCTCCGTGCCAGCGACTCACCACCGGCTGGTAATACTCACTCCATGAGGTAAGAAGAACCGGCAGTGCGATATCCGCCAGCAGCATTGCGGTAAAGGCATCCTCCCGCTCATCCGGACAGTGGATGTCAGCAAGAGCGCGTGCGATGAGCGCCTTAAGCAGCGAGTCGGACCAGAATGCCTGGTGGTCAAACAGCTCACCCGGCGGCGTGGGTAGCGAGTGTGCAGTGGCAAAGGAGAGGATCAGGGGGCGGATTCGTTTCAGCCCCAGCAAAGTAACCGCATGGGTCACGCTATTGACCGGGTTGGGCAGAAAAAAGAGTGCTGAGTTGACCATCTGCAGGATCTTCATCGAGACCTCCGGGGTCGCCGCCACCATCTGGCCAAGCAGGCGGATATCCGGCTCTTCTTTACCGATCTCTGTCACTAACCGGGATACCGCTGCTGGCAGCGGCGGTATCTCAATCTTCCCAAACATGCTACTAAAATTGCCTTTGGCAACGGCTGCATGGCGGCGAATTTTATCGATGAAATTCAGCATACTCCCATCATCCCTTTTTACCGCCCTCTTCCATCTCTCTGTTGTAGTAGCAGTAACGGTTGCGCCCGCCCTCCTTGGCGGAATAGAGTGCCAGATCGGAGCGGCGAATCAGTGTCTCTGAATCTTGCGCATCTTCCGGAGAGAGGGCAATACCGATACTGCCACCAATCTCTATGCGCTTCCCGTTGACATTAAAGGGTTTACACATCTCATTGAGTATCCGTTGAACCGGAATTTTGGTCGCCTCGTAGTCTACGACATTAACCAGCATTATGGAGAATTCATCTCCCCCAAGACGCGCTACCGTATCCGTCTCCCGTGAAATTTCCAGTAACCGACCAGCCACCTGCTTGAGCAGTTCATCCCCTACCTGATGACCATAGCTATCATTGACCGGTTTAAACCTGTCAAGATCGAGGGTAACCAGAGCCACCTGCCAATTTTTCCGCTCCGCCATCTTGAGCGCCGCCTCTAAAGAGGTGTGAAAGCGGTTGCGGTTAGCCAGTCCGGTGAGGGGGTCGGTCATTGCCAGACGCCGTACCTCCTTCTCCGCTTGCTTACGATCGGTGATATCACGAATAACACCTGTAAACTTACGCTCACCATTGATCAACATCACGCCGATGCCCAAATCGATGGGGAAGATGGTTCTATCGCGATGCACCGCCTTCTGCTCAACCGTCTGTCCTACCAACCTTGCCTTGGCACCAGAGAGATAGCGCGCAAGGTATCCATCATGCTCCAAACGCATCGGTTCTGGCATCAACATAGAGACATTGCGTCCGATCACCTCATCCGGCTGGTAGCCGAAAATTACGGATGCACCCGGATTGAAGGTCTCTATAACCCCTCTCTCGTCAGCGGTGATGATGGCATCCTTGACGGTATCGAGAATGGCGCGGATGCGGTGCTCATCCGCTTCTGCACGTCTGATCGCCCTTTCGGTCTCTTCACGGGCGGCCGTCAAGCTCTCCGCCAGTGCAAGTGCTTGACCTGCCTGCTTATCACTGCGCTCCCGTAACTCCCGCATGGTTTTCAGCTGCGCCCTCACCTCCTCACTTCTCTCCGCCAGTAGCTTCTCTGCCTTGTGTCGATTCATCGCCTCAACACGGAAGAACTCCATACTGCGTGCCATCTCACCAATTTCATTTGAGCGGTCAATTTCAGGAATGGTGATTTTAAGATTTCCACCCGCCATATCACGCATGGCATGAGAGAGTTTCTTGATGGGTAACACCACATGACCGTGAATCAGCCAGAGTATGAGCAGCCCGGTAGTCGTTGCACCAATTAGCAGCGACCAGAGAATAAACGCCTCTACACCACCAATCTTCACCATCGTGTCGGTAACGACACCAGAGCTTGACTCAATAGAGCGTGCCACCTCCCGATCAAGGGTGATAAAACCTCGAATTGCGTGACTGTCATCTACTTTCACGGCCTGGTCCAGCGCCTCGATAGTAGATTTTTCTGCTGCCAACTGCACCACCAGATCGATACCACCCCTATAGTGTTTCAACATTGTCTCGATATCGGCTAGCGCGACCTCCTCTGCGCGGGTGACCCCTACCTGCCGATATGCACTGATGATGGAGAGCGCTTGGTCTACCTTATCTTTCGCCAGCGCACCCGATTGTGGCTGCTGACGGAGGACATAATTTTT
>JBEVXV010000381.1:0-4779 GCA_040505915.1 Sedimenticola sp.
CGAAGAGCTAACATGGCGTTTCTCCAATTATGCTATACATGTATAGCATAGCTTAATAATCCTAAGGATGCTTGCCCGGTAAAGGCAGGGGGCAGTGCCATTCGGGTTAGTGCTCTTGTTTCTACTTGTATCTTTTAACCCCTGTAGCTGACTTTTACCCTAAATTTGCTGGAGTAGATGCATAGGCGAAAATAGCCGTACGGGATCATCAAGGAAAGGCTCAAATATACCGAAATGTTGATAAAAACCGAGTGCATCCTCATCGAGGACATCCAGAGCCAGGCCGAGGGCAGGTAGGCCACCATGAGTGAGTTCTACTGTCTTTCTTAACGCAGTAATGAGTGTTTTTTCGCCTAAACGCTGTCCCTTAAATGCTTCTGCAACAGCAAGTCGAGCAAGCAGCACAACAGGGACCGGATAATCAAGCCGGCTTTTATCTGTCGGGATCTCTTGTCGGGTAACGGTAGCTGAGGCGAGTGTGTAATAAGCCACTACAGGGGCTTTAGTGCCCTCTGAATCATTGCTAATAACGGGTAATACCCAGGTGCGGCTCAAGCCTAACTCTATATTTTTGACGGAGAAACGGGCCAGAAACTGATCCATTTCCGGCTTGCCGCAGCTAAATTTCTTGAGATCGTGTTGCTTTCGATCGGCTACGATGAATTCGTCTGTAAATGCCAATTAATATCCCTCAGCATCCAGCCGTTTAGCCGCTTCTAGGATTCGAGCACTGGGCTTCCGCTCGGTGTCGTTACAGATGGCTATGAAGTTGTCGAACTGGTTATTCGTGAGCTGCATTGAGGCTTCATGCTCAAGGATTTTTGGTGCGTTGTCGCGAATCAGACTGGTCAAGAACTCGGTCAAAGAGGTGCAACCAAGTGCTGCAGATGCACGTTCCGCGAGTTGTTTGGTATCTGCATCGACACGCATTTCAATGCGCTCTCTACGTGCTGTGTGTGCCATGATATTTATCTCATAATATCAATACGGCAAATTGCCGTACACAGACTATCGATCACTAGTTGAGAAAAGTAAATGACATTTTCCGTTCACTAAAAGGCTATGAGGTGGTTGGTGTAGATTATGCTTCTACCAAATAGTCTCGAGTATTGTTGCATCTCTGAGATTTTGATCAGCAGTAATGATGGGGGTGTTTCTAAGAATTGAAGTGGCAGCAATTAGCCGATCAGCGGGATCATTATTTATCTCTGCTCCAAAGTTAACAGATAGCTCAGCTATTTCGGGAGTTATTTGCTGAACATGGTAATTTTGAGATTGAATAATTAAATTTATAAATCCTGAAGTAGTATCATCAACGATAAGGCGCTTTCTGTTAATAAGCATGGAAATTTCCCAAATGGAAATATCGCAAATAACTAATTCATTTTCGGCGTGTTTGATTGCTTTCTTTGCTTTAGGTGTCAGCTTGCTCGGTTCCAGCGCATTCCAAATAATTGCACAAGTATCTAGCAATATCATTTCATTGCTTCCCAGCTATCTCCGGTTGGCGAGAGTACGTCATGAATAATGGCTGTCTTAGCCAGCTTCTTCAGTTTAGCCCTGGAGGTGTCATATTGGCTAATAGGGGGTATTAAGGTGGCTAAAGGAGTGCCTTTCGAGGTTACATTGAGCTGTTCGCCATGGTGAACAATTTTAAGGTATTTCAATAGGTTTGCTCTGAATTCACTGATGCTTACATTTTTCATGTGGGCTTGCCTTTTGATTTCTCGTACAATATATATGTACAAGTATAGAAAAAAAGACTTAACAAGGCAAATTAACCTGACCAGCTGCGGTGCCGTTTGTTTTGTGCTAAAAAAGCCGTAATGAATAGGGATAAGGCGTAGTTCGTTTCACTCACGTGACTTATCCTTATTCGTTATGAGAGCGTCTTGATTCCCTGCGCTGTCCCCAAAATCAGCAGATCTGCCGGGCGTAGTGCAAAGATGCCAGTGGTGACCACGCCAGCGACGTTGTTGATCTCTTGCTCCATCTTTGCTGGTTCCATAATTCGCAGGTTATGAACATCGAGTATGACGTTGCCGTTGTCGCTGGTGAAGTTCTCTCTCCACACCGGGGTGCCACCCATTTTTACCAGCTGACGGGCTACATGGCTACGGGCCATGGGGATCACTTCTACCGGTAGGGGGAAGGTGCCGAGGATATCCACCAGTTTGGCGTCATCGGCAATGCAGATAAATTTTTTGCTGGCACCAGCGACGATCTTTTCACGGGTCAATGCACCGCCGCCACCCTTGATCAGGTGTAGGTTTTGGGTCGACTCATCTGCGCCATCGACATAGAGTTCCAATTCACCCGCAGCATTGAGGTCGAGTACGTTGATGCCGTGGCTACGCATGCGCTTGGATGAGACCTCAGAGCTGGAGACGGCTCCATCGATCTTATGCTTTATGGTCGCCAGCGCATCGATAAAGTGGTTGACGGTAGAACCGGTACCGACACCGATAATGCCGCCTTTTACATAATCAATGGCCGCTTCTGCAGCCATCTGTTTAAGCTCATCTTGATTCATTTTTTCTCCAACATAGGTCGCTATACAGGCTATGATAGCTCTTGTGCTTCAATATGGCGATTCGGCAGATAAAGCAGGGTCACAGAGAATCACAAAGAGTACAAAAATCTGCAGATTTTTCCCTGAATCCTCGGTGGTTCTCCGTGAGCGCAGTGTTCCCAGAAAAAACCCGCCAGAGAAACGCTAGCAACAGGCAGGAGAGCTGATGCCGCAAACCTACATTGAAAGAATACTCAGGGCGCAGATCTATGATGTTGCCCATGAGACTCCGTTGGACAAGGCGACGAGTCTTTCGTTGCGGTTGAATAATAGCGTCTATCTCAAGCGGGAGGATCTACAGCCGGTTTTTTCGTTCAAACTCAGGGGTGCCTATAATCGCATTCGCACCCTCTCTGAAAAAGAGCGCGAGAAGGGGGTGATTGCGGCATCGGCAGGTAATCATGCCCAAGGAGTGGCGCTCTCTGCAAAAACCCTCGGTATCAAGGCGTTGATTGTGATGCCGAAAACGACGCCTCAGATCAAGGTGCGGTCAGTACGTAATCTGGGAGCGAAAGCGGTGCTCTACGGTGACTCGTTCGATGATGCCTATGCCCACTCCCTGGAGTTGGCGAAGGAGCGTGGCATGACCTTTATCCACCCCTTTGATGATCCGGAGGTGATCGCTGGCCAGGGAACGGTGGGTATGGAGATTCTGCGTCAGCATCCAGGGCAACCACACGCTATCTTTGTCCCTGTTGGAGGAGGCGGCTTGATCAGCGGTATAGCGGCCTATGCCAAGTTTGTCTATCCGAAGATAAAGATTATCGGAGTCGAACCGGAGGATGCCCCAACACTTCACTACTCTCTGGAGAAGGGGCGGAGAACGCCCTTGAAGCAGGTGGGCATCTTTGCAGATGGCGTAGCGGTTCGGATGATTGGCAAGGAGACTTTCCGTCTGGCACGAAAGCTGGTTGATGAGGTTATTCTTGTCACTACCGATGAGATCTGTGCGGCGATCAAGGATGTGTTTGATGATACCCGCACTATTGCTGAACCTGCCGGTGCGCTTTCGGTTGCCGGGTTGAAGAAGTATGTAGCCAGAGAGGGGCTTGCAGGAGAGAGTCTGGTAGCGATTGAGAGCGGCGCCAATATCAATTTTGACCGGCTGCGTCATGTGGCGGAGCGGGCTGAGCTGGGTGAGCAGCGTGAGGCGTTGCTTGCGGTACAGATCCCGGAAGAACCGGGTAGCTTTATGCGTTTTTGTCGGGCTCTAGGTAAGCGCAGTATCACTGAGTTTAACTACCGTTATGCCGACAGCGAGCATGCCCATGTTTTTGTCGGTGTGGAGTTGAATGAGGGCAGGGAGGAGCGTGAGCAGTTTGTCCAGACACTCTCAGGCAAGGGTTACCCGGTAGTTGATCTGACCGATAATGAGACCGCCAAGCTCCATATACGCTATATGGTAGGAGGGCATGCGCCGGGAGTGGCGGATGAGAGTCTATACCGGTTTGAATTTCCCGAGCGGCCGGGTGCCTTGCTCGACTTTCTCTCTCAGATGGGTAAGCGGTGGAATATCAGCCTGTTTCATTACCGCAATCATGGTGCCGCCTATGGCCGGGTGCTCGTGGGTGTACAGATCATGCGTGGTGAAAAAAGTGATTTTATACAGTTTTTGAAAGGGCTGGGGTTTTCCTGGAAGGAGGAGACGGATAACCCAGCCTATCGGCTGTTTGCCTGTGGTGGTGATTGTGCATTTAAATCTTGAATTCTCTATTGGCGGCTACCAGCGCGACATAACAGGCTTGCACGGTAGGGGTCGGAGTCGATTGCCCACATCCATGTGGGCAATCGACTCCGACCACAAACCCAGCAGAATAGTTACAAATATTGTAACTATTCAATATCGGGCTCCGATATTATTGTAGGAGTGGTCTCTCGGACCGCGATGAAACAACCACCATGGTGCACATATCCATCGCGCTTCGAGAAAGCTCTCCTACAGAAGTGTGGCATAAGATCGGGTAACTATTCAGTGGGCGCTTTTCACAGTATTTGACTGAATATTCAGGGTTAAATGATAGGCTGCCTATATTCTCAGTAGGTAGAAAACAGAAAAGGCCCGCATCTGCGGGCCTTTTCTGTTGGGGAGTTGTTTATCGGCTAGACTTTTTTTGTAGCCTTCTTCCGTGGCGTCACTTTTCGTGGTCTTAGTACCGCTCTCTTATTTGTAGCAACCTTTCTCTTAGGTGCGGCCTTCTTTTTAGTAG
>JBEVXV010000381.1:4879-18429 GCA_040505915.1 Sedimenticola sp.
CGACCTTTCTCTTAGGTGCGGCCTTCTTTTTAGTAGCGACCTTTCTCTTAGGTGCGGCCTTCTTTTTAGTAGCGACCTTTCTCTTAGGTGCGGCCTTCTTTTTAGTAGCGACCTTTCTCTTAGGTGCAGCCTTCTTTTTAGTAGCGACCTTTCTCTTAGGTGCAGCCTTCTTTTTAGTAGCGACCTTTCTCTTAGGTGCTGCCTTCTTTTTAGTAGCAACCTTTCTCTTAGGTGCTGCTTTCTTTTTAGTAGCAACTTTTTTCTTAGGTGCTGCTTTCTTTTTAGTAGTGACCTTTTTCTTAGGTGCTGCCTTTTTTTTAGTAATGACTTTTTTCTTTGGGGTGGCTCTCTTTTTAGCAGCAACCTTCTTCTTGGCGGTGCTTCTCCTTGTGGTAGTTGCTCTCTTTTTAGCTACTCTCTTTTTTGCGGTTTTCTTAACAGCCATTGCTTCCCCTCCATCCTCAGTATACCTAAGTCAAGGTTGAGTATAATAAAGTATTATAAAAAAGCCAGTAAATAACGTTTTTTTACTTTACAGCCTACTGTTTTTACGTGGGAAATAACGATTATTTAAGTGCAATGCTGGTAACTACCCGGCTCTATTTTTATTTTTAAACAACGCAAGGCCACTCTCCGTTATCACTCCTTGCAGTGGCACATCCCATGGTTGTTTTTTAAGGTCATTTATCTGTTGACACTTGTGAGCCAGGCCGATGAGCGAGGGTCTTCTCCAGTGTCTGTGGTAGTGTAGATAGGAGAGTGTGCGATCGTAGTAACCGCCTCCCATACCAAGGCGGTTCCCTGCTTGATCGAAGGCGACAAGTGGAAGGTAAATTAGGTCGAGAGCCCATGGCGGAACCGGTTTTCTTCTTCTTATATTGGGCTCAAGTATGCCAAAACGGTTTGTGGTGAGTCTATCTCCCTCCTTGAATTCAGCAAACCAGAGGGAGTTGTGCAGTGCTGGGCGCAGTACCGGTAGATAGACCCTCTTTCCATAAAGCAGTGCGCGTCTGATGAGTGGTGACGGATCCAGCTCTCCATCGACGGAGAGATAGAGTGCGATTCGCCTGCTGTTTTGAAAGTGATGGGAGGTTGCTGCGTGTTGTGTTGCGGTGTCGCTGTGCTGTTGTTGCTGCTGTGGTGTAAGCGCACGCCTTAGTTGGCGCATTTCTCTTCTTAGTTGTTTTGAGTTGTGCATCTGCTGCCGCTAAAATGATGAGACACCCCCCGCCTGTGCCGTTGCTAACCATCGTTCTTGAACCGGTAGGTTCAAGTGGGAACAGCCGGTGCGTCTAAGGCTTTCCGCTCGAGGCGGACATGCACACTGACGCGTCCTTCGTGTACCCGGAGTATCAATTAGGCTCAAGAAAATACCCGGTCAACTTACGAACACCGCAGGTGGTGTCTGTACTAATAGGCTAGCCTTAATTGGCCCTCCCGTCAAAGATCGTGTTAGTTTTCTTGACTTAGCGCAACCTCTATTTTGGCCTGTATGTTGTGGAGCCGCTCATTAATACCGCCATCATGGGTGGTTTTTGTCGATTGCTGATCAATAAGTTCATGGGCCAGATTCAAGGCGGCCATCACCGCTATGCGATCAGTGCCTATGACTTTGCCGCTGGCACGAATCTCTCGCATTTTCTGATCCAGCAAGCGTGCCGAGGAGATAAGGCTGTTCTCTTCGTCTGGATCGCAGGCGATGCGATACTCTTTACCGAGGATGCGTACATTGACCGGCAGGGTGTTTTCACTCACGAGTTGGTTTCCATCGATTTTAGTCGGGTGATCATCGCCTCAACGCGGTTGCGTGCAAGCTCTGTTTTTTCTATCAGCTCGGCCCTCTCATCAAGCAATTCACTCTGCTTGCTGCGAAGGCCCCTGTTCTCCTGCTTCAGCAGGTCAAGGGCGTGGATCAGTTGATCCACCCGGACTTCCAGCTGTTTTAGATCCAACGCTGAGGTTTGTTGTTGATCTTTACTATTCATAGTCTCCAATAGTAGAGCTACCCACCCTATGGGTCAACGGTATCCATCGCGCATTGCTTCGTCTTCTTGGGTATTATTGATGTCATAGTCGAAAATGGATGAAGTATCTGATGTTGGAAATACCTTTGAATTACGAACGTGTAGAGCGCCAGATGGCGTCCGCCGATGTGGAGTTGGGTGCAGGAGAGGCTCATGGAGTGCTCTGTGGGCTGCTCTGTGGCGGGTTTAGTGATGCCCAGCTCTGTTGGTATGGTGAGCTGTTCCCAGCCGATAGCGAGGGGGAGGAGCTGGAGCGGGAGCGGGAGTGCAAAGATTCCCTGGATCGGCTCTACAGAGAGACCGAGGAGGCGATCAATGGCCCCGGTTTGGGCTTTACGCCCTTTCTTCCCGATGATGGCGTCCCGCTGCGTCAGCGTGCTGTTGCTGTCAGCGAGTGGTGCCAGGGCTTTCTTTATGGTGTTGGACTGGCAAATATAACTGCCGGACAACCGCTCTCTGAAGAGGCCAGTGAGACGTTGAAGGATTTTTCCGAGATCGGCAATATGGACACCCACTCTTTGGAAGAGGGTGAGGATGAAGAGGATGCCCTTATTGAAATTATCGAGTTTCTCTGGGTGGCCGCCATGATAGTTCATGGTGAGCGTGTACCCGACCCAACGGAGCGCTCATGAACGCGGCTGAATTCAAGCGCCGTCGCCGCCAGTTGATGCGGATGATGGGGGAGGGCAGTATCGCGATACTGCCATCGGCACCGGTTGCCAGGCGCAACAGGGATGTGGACTACAGCTACCGGCCAGATAGTGACTTTTTTTACATTACCGGTTTTGCTGAGCCCTACTCGGTTGCGGTCCTTATTCCTGGGCGCAAGCAGGCAGAATATGTGCTCTTCTGTCGTGAGCACGACCCTGAAAAAGAGGTGTGGGAGGGTGCTCGTGCCGGTCAAGAGGGGGCTCAGGAGCTATACGGTGCAGATGACTCTTTCCCTATCGGCGATCTGAACGATATTCTGCCAAGAATGTTGGAGCAGTGTGGGCGGGTATTCTACGCTATGGGTTGTAACCCTGAGTTGGATAAGCAGATGTCGGAGTGGATCAACGGCATCCGCACTCACTCGCGGGCGGGCACTTGCGGGCCGCTGGAGTTTATCGCCCTCGATCACTATCTCCACGATATGCGGCTGTATAAGAGCCGGGGGGAGATTGCGGCGATGCGTAAGGCGGCACAGATCTCATCACGAGCCCATAAGCGTGCTATGAGTTTTTGTCGCTCCGGGCTGATGGAGTGGCAGGTTGAGGCGGAGATAATTCATGAGTGTGCGAAAGCAGGAGCGCTCTACCAGGCCTACCCCGCCATTGTTGGTGGTGGTGCCAATGGTTGTGTGCTGCACTACATTGAAAACAAGGATGAGCTGAAAGAGGGGGATCTGCTGCTGATTGATGCCGGTTGTGAGTACCAGCTCTACGCCTCTGACATTACCCGTACCTTCCCGATTAACGGTACGTTTTCCCCTGAGCAGAAGGCGCTGTATGAGCTGGTGCTGGCAGCGCAGTATGCGGCGATTGATCAGGTAAAGCCGGGCAACCACTGGAACAATCCCCATGAAGCGGCGGTCAAGGTGATTACCAAAGGGCTGGTGGAACTGGGCATTCTCAAGGGACGAGTGCCAACTTTAATAAAGAATGAAGCCTATAAAAAATACTATATGCACCGTACCGGCCACTGGTTGGGAATGGACGTACACGATGTAGGTGACTATAAGATCGACGGTGAGTGGCGGCTGCTGGAACCCGGCATGGCCCTGACTATTGAGCCGGGCCTGTATATACCTGCAGGTTCAAAAGGGGTGGCAAAAAAGTGGTGGGATATTGGCATCCGCATCGAAGATGACCTGGTGGTTACTAAAGAGGGGCATGATGTTCTCAGTAAAAATGCACCAAAAACAGTAGCTGAGATTGAGGCGTTGATGGCGAGGTGACAATAATATTTGAGGCAAGTTTACGGGGGTCAATATGGGAAATAGAACCATCCTTTATGATGCGCACTTAGCTATGGGGGCGCGCATTGTGCCTTTTGGCGGTTGGGATATGCCGCTGCACTATGGCTCTCAGCTGGAGGAGCACCATAGCGTCCGCCGAGATGCCGGTATGTTCGATGTCTGTCACATGACAGTGGTTGATCTCAGTGGTGAGCGGGTGCGCGAGTTTTTGCAATATCTGCTGGCTAACGATGTTGCGCGGCTGAAGGAGCCGGGCAAGGCACTCTACAGCTGTATGCTTAATCCTGAGGGTGGAGTGATCGACGATCTGATCGTCTATTTTCTCAACGATCAGTGGTTCCGTATGGTGGTCAATGCCGCTACCAGTGAAAAAGACCTGGCCTGGCTGCAGAAACAGGCTCCCGCCTTTGATGTCACCGTCAATCCGCGCAGGGATCTGGCGATGATTGCGGTACAGGGGCCAAATGCCCGGGATAAGGCGCTCTCTCTGCTACCGAGTGGGGTGGGTGACGCCGCAGCCCAGCTCAAACCCTTCTATGCGGCCTACGATGGTGAGTGGTTTGTTGGGCGCACGGGCTATACCGGTGAGGATGGTTTTGAGATAGTAATGCCAGCGGCGGAGGCGACCGGCTTCTGGCAGGCTCTTGCGGCGGTGGCTGTTACCCCCTGCGGCCTGGGTGCCAGGGATACCCTGCGCCTGGAGGCCGGGATGAACCTCTATGGCTCCGATATGGATGAGGGCATCTCGCCCCTGGAGGCGGGGCTTAACTGGACCATTGCATGGGAGCCGGTAGCGCGTGACTTTATTGGGCGCACTGTTATTGAGCCGCGCCGGGGCGATGAGACCAATCGCAAGTTTGTCGGCCTGATACTGACCGGACGCGGCATATTGCGTGACCATCAGAAGCTTTTTGTTGCTGACCAAGAGGTAGGTGAGATCACATCTGGTGGCTTTGCGCCTACACTAGAGAGATCGATTGCCCTGGCGCGGGTCAGTGCGGGTATGGGTGAGCGCTGCGATGTGGAGATTCGCGGCAAGCGTATTCCTGCGAAGGTGGTAAAGCCGCCATTTGCACGTAATGGCAAAGCGATAGTGACAACTGACAACTGAGCGTTATCTAACAAATTTAGAGAAGAGGTGAAGACGTGAGTAATGTACCAAGTGAACTGAGATATGCCAAAAGCCACGAATGGGTCAGCGTTGAGGGGGATGGCAGTGTCACCGTCGGTATTACCGACCATGCCCAGGAGCAGTTGGGTGATCTGGTTTTTGTCGAGCTGCCGGAGGCGGGTGATACTTTAACCGCAGGTATCGAGTGCGCCGTTGTCGAGTCTGTCAAGGCGGCCTCCGATATCTACAGTCCGGTCACCGGTGAAGTGATTGAGTCCAACGCCATGCTGGCCGATGCGCCAGAGACGGTGAATGACGACGCCTTTGGTGAAGGCTGGCTGTTTAAGGTCAAGCTCACCGATGAGGTTGCCCTGGCTGATCTGCTTGATGCAGAAGGCTACAGTGAAATGATAGAAGCGGAAGAGTAGTAACAGCGATGCCATTTATCCCTCACACAGAGGAAGAGGTTAGGGAGATGCTTGAGGTCATAGGTGTCTCCACTATCGACGACCTGTTCGATGAGATACCCGATGGGCTGCGTTACAGCGGTCTTGATGCGGTGCCTGACGCCCTCTCCGAGATGGAGGTCGGCCAGGTGATGAGTCGGCGTGCATGGCAGGATGGCCAAGCCACCTGCTTTATCGGTGCCGGTGCCTATGATCACCATATCCCGGCAGCGGTCTGGCAGTTGGCCTCCCGTGGTGAGTTCTACAGCGCCTATACACCCTATCAGGCAGAGGCGAGCCAGGGCACACTGCAGCTGCTCTACGAGTACCAGTCGATGATGACGGCACTCACCGCCATGGATGTCTCCAACGCCTCCCTCTACGATGGCGCATCGGCCCTGGCCGAAGCGGTTCTGATGGCGGTACGGGCCAATCGCAAGTCAAAATCGAAACGCATTCTGATGCCGCGAACCGTCCACCCCAGCTATCGCCGGGTGGTGCGTAATATCGTCCACAATCAGGGGATCGAACTGGTTGAGCTCCCCTTTGATGCCGAAGGCGGTTATACCGATCCGGCGGTACTGGAGCCGTACAGTGGCGAGGATATCGCCGCCCTGGTGGTGCCCCAACCCAACTTCTTCGGGGTGCTGGAGGAGGTGGATGCGCTTACCGACTGGGCTCACGCAAACAAGGCGCTGGCCATCGCTGTGGTCAATCCGTTGTCGCTGGCAGTGTTGACACCTCCCGGTGAGTGGGGCGAGAGTGGGGCTGATATCTGTTGTGGAGAGGGGCAGCCCCTGGGGGCGCCGCTCTCATCGGGCGGTCCCTACTTCGGCTTCCTCTGCTGCAAGCAGCCATATGTGCGCCAGATGCCGGGGCGTATTATCGGCCGTACTGTCGATCTGGATGGCAAGGAGGGTTTCAGTCTTACTCTGCAAGCGCGGGAGCAGCATATCCGGCGCTCCAAGGCGACCTCCAATATCTGCACCAACCAGGGGTTGATGGTGACTGCTGCCACTATCCATATGGCACTGCTTGGTGGTGAGGGTCTTGCCCGTGTGGCAGCGGCCTGCCACGCCAATACGGCCGATCTGGTGGAGAGCCTGACGGCGGCACCGGGGGTTGCTCCACTGTTCGACCGGCCGGTGTTCCATGAGCAGGTAGTTACGCTTCCTGCGCCAGCTGCGGGCATACTGCGCTCCCTGTCGGCCCACAACCTACTTGGTGGTCTCGATCTTTCCCGCGACTACCCTGAGCTGGGCAGTGCCATTCTGGTCTGTGCCACTGAGAAGCGTACACCGGATGAGATTGCCGCCTACGCTGAAAAGCTGGAGCGTGTGGTTAGCCTTCAAGGTGGGCCCAAGTGCAAGCTGGTGCCTAAGGATTTCTAATGGCTCGGCACAGAAAAATTCGCAACTATTCAGTATCGGGCACCGATCTTATGGTAGAAGCTGCCTCTCGGGCCGCGATGAAACAGCCACCATGGTACAAATATCCACCGCGCTTCGAGAAAGCGCTCCTACAGTGAAGTGCGCGATAAAATATGAATCGATAGGAAGCTGATCAACTCCTGATGCCATCACATATCTTGGCACCTGTAGCTGAATGGTTGCAAAAATTCTACAGCTTAGAGTACGAACGAACATGTTGATATTTGAACACTCCAAACCTGGTCGCAGGCCAACGGCGCAGGCCCCTAGCCTGAAAGCTGATTTGACGGCTATCCCTGACCGCTTCCGCCGTCGCAACAATGCGGCCCTGCCGGAGGTTTCGGAGATGCAGGCAGTACGCCACTACACCCGGCTGTCGCGCAAGAACTTCTCCATCGATAGCGAGTTCTATCCCCTCGGCTCCTGCACCATGAAATACAATCCCCGTGGCTGTAACGAGCAGGCGATGTTGCCGGGCTTTCTGGCCCGTCACCCAGAGGCACCGGAGAGCCACAGTCAGGGTTTTATGGCCTGCATGTACGATCTTCAGGAGATCCTGAAAGAGGTGACCGGCATGAAGGCGGTCTCTCTCAGCCCGGCTGCCGGTGCTCAGGGAGAGTTTGCCGGTGTGGCGATGATCCGCGCCTACCACGAAGCCCGTGGTGATAAGGAGCGTAACGAGATCCTGATCCCCGATGCCGCCCACGGCACCAACCCCGCTTCTGCGGTGATGTGTGGATACAAGGTGCGGGAAATTCCCACAGGGGCGGATGGGGATGTTGATGTTGAGTCGCTAGCTGCTCTCCTAGGCCCTCAGACAGCCGGGATCATGCTGACCAACCCATCGACGCTGGGTGTCTTTGATCGTCAGATCGTCGAGATCTCCCGGATGGTGCATGAGGCGGGTGGGTTGCTCTACTACGACGGTGCCAATCTCAACGCCATCCTCGGTAAGGTACGTCCCGGTGACATGGGGTTCGATGCCATTCATATGAATCTGCACAAGACCTTCTCCACCCCTCATGGTGGTGGTGGCCCCGGCGCCGGGCCGGTGGGTGTCAGTGAGCGCCTGATCCCCTACCTGCCGGTGCCAATGGTGACCCAGGAGGGTGACCGCTACCGCTGGCTGACTGAAACCCAGTGTCCTGAGAGTATTGGCCGCCTCTCCGCCTTTGCCGGTAATGCCGGTATTCTGCTGCGTGCCTATGTCTACGCCAGAATGCTCGGACGGGAGGGGATGCCGAGGGTGGCCGAATTCTCTACCCTCAACGCCAACTACATGTTGAAGAGGATGCAGGCGGTGGGCTTCGATGCCGCCTACCCCGAGCGCCGGGCCACTCACGAATTCATTATCACCCTACGCAAGCAGGCCAAAGCGCTGGGGGTCAATACCATGGATTTTGCCAAACGTCTGCTGGACTACGGCTTTCACGCACCCACCACCTACTTTCCTCAGTTGGTGCCCGAGTGCCTGTTGATCGAGCCGACGGAGACCGAGGATAGGGAGACCCTGGATGGTTTTATCGGGGCGATGAAGACGATTCTTTTTGAGGCGGAAAATGCCCCTGAGCTGGTGAAAGGTGCCCCTCATACATTGCCGGTTAAAAGGCTCGACGATGTACGTGCCGCCCGCGAACTCGACCTCTCATGGAAACAGGAGCGCCGCTGATGGCTGGACAGAATGCTAAGGGGTTGCAACGAATCATCAACGCCTACGGCTACTCCATTGCGGGCTTCAAGGCCTGCTACCAGCATGAGGAGGCGTTCCGTCAGGAGCTGTATGGCCTGCTAGTGCTTATCCCTATCGGGCTGTGGTTGGGTGAGAGCGGCATCGAACGTGCGCTCTTGGTCGGTAGCCTGCTGTTGATTCCTCTGGTGGAGCTGCTCAACTCAGCCATTGAAGCGGTGGTCGATCGCTTTGGTGGGGAGATCCACGAACTCTCCGGGCGCGCCAAGGATATCGGCTCGGCGGCAGTTTTTCTTGTGATTGTGCTGGTGGCGGTGGTCTGGGGTTTGGTGCTCTGGCCGGAGTAATATCCACCCTCGCCGCGATGAACGTTGCCCCAACCTGCAAGATTCCATCGCGCCGAGGGCGGCGCTCCTACAAAAAAATGGACTTGAGTCACCACCATTCTGTACAGCCCTATTTTTCAGCGTGTCTGTTAAGACACCGTCTGGGCAAGAAATCTCCCGCTGAATTAGTGTAAACTCGACGCTTTCATTTTCACCCACAGGGGAGAGTATGTCTGCGCTGATTTGCGGCTCTATGGCCTTCGATACCATCATGGTCTTTCATGACCACTTCAAGAATCACATCCTTCCTGAACAGGTGCATATCCTTAATGTCTCTTTTCTGGTGCCGGAGTTGCGTCGTGAATTTGGCGGCTGTGCTGGCAATATCGCCTATAATTTGAATCTGCTGGGTGGCGAAGGGAAACCGATGGCTACCGTCGGTGCAGACTTTGCCCCCTATGCTGAGTGGATGGATAAAACGGGTGTAAGTCGCGACCACATCCATGTGATTGAGGGCAGCTACACCGCCCAGGCCTATATCACCACCGATCAGGATGATAACCAGATCACCGCTTTTCACCCCGGTGCCATGAACAACGCCCAGGATGTGAAGGTGGATGAGTGCAGTGACTGCACCCTCGGTATCGTCTCTCCAGATGGTCGCCAGGGAATGATTGATCATGCAGAGCAGTTTCAGGCCAAGGGTATCCCCTTTATTTTTGATCCCGGTCAAGGTATGCCGATGTTCGATGGCGATAGCCTGACGCGGTTTGTTGATCAAGCCACATGGCTCGCTTTTAATGACTACGAAGCCAAGCTGATGGAGGAGCGTACCGGTCTCTCGCCAGAGCAGATGGCTGAGCGTGTCGAGGCGGTTATCATCACCCGAGGTGGAGAGGGGTCGAGCATCTATACCCGTGATAAAGTCTATGAGATTCCTACGGCACCAACCGCTTCCCTGGAAGACCCCACAGGTTGCGGGGATGCCTACCGTGCCGGGCTGCTGTATGGTTTGATGAACGACCTGGAGTGGGAGACCACCGGTCGTATCGCCGCCTTGATGGGCGCGATCAAGATCGAGCAGGCGGGTACCCAGAATCACAGCTTCACCAGGGGTGAGTTTGATGCCCGTTTTGAAGCGGCGTTTGGTTACTCGCTTTGAGCTGAATAGTTACCGAGTTATTAAGAGAGAAATATGAGCGGACACTATGACGACAGCGGCTTTGTGCCGCTGAATATTGCAGTACTGACCATCTCAGACTCACGTACCGAAGAGACCGACAAGTCGGGCAAGGTACTGAAAGAGGGGGCCGAAGAGGTCGGGCATAAGGTCGTGGATAAGGTGATCGTCAAAGATGATATCTACGAGATGCGCGCCATCTTCTCGCGCTGGATCGCCGATTCGAAGATCCATGTCATTATCAGTACCGGCGGTACCGGTATCACCGGCCGTGACAGCACCCCCGAGGCGGTGGCACCGCTGATCGAGAAGCCGATTGAAGGCTTTGGCGAGCTGTTTCGCGCCATCTCCATGGAGGAGATCGGCGCTTCGGCGATACAGTCCCGCGCTTTTGCCGGTCTTACCAATCAGACCTTGATCTTCTGCTCTCCCGGCTCCACCGGTGCTTGCAGGACCGTCTGGGATAAGATTCTCAAGGCCCAGCTGGATCACCGTACCCGTCCCTGCAATTTTGCCCAGATGTTTCGGGCGTGAGCGGTTTATTAAAGATGGAACTGCGCAAAAATCTTGTAGTTCTGGTGTAGGAGCGAACTTGTTCGCGAAGAGTATGCCTCGGAGCTAATCGCGAACAAGTTCGCTACAAACAGCATTTAAGCTAGGAGCCTGTCCGAGAATAGGCACCGTAGCGAGGGAAGTCCATTTTGAGTCATTTTTTCCGGTCATTTGAGGCGAATAGTTACTCTTATTCAACGAAAATGAGCGGAAAAAAGGGCCGAAATGGGCTTTCCGCAGTAGGTGTCCTATTCTCGGATAGGCACCTAGGTTAAGACGGGCTTCAGGACTGTTGTGAAGAGCCAATAGATTAATTTTCCGATAAATAATAGAGAGCGGTAGAGATAACTGTTATGAGTGATTGCGGCTGTTCCACCATCAATGAAAAGACTCACCTGAAGCCTCTTGAAGAGGCGCTGGAGCTGCTCCTTTCTCACGCCAAGGTGGTGCCTGAGGTAGAGATGGTAGCGCTCTCCGAGGCGCTCGGTCGCGTACTGGGTGAACCTGTGATCAGCAGGGTCACCATGCCCCCATGGGATAACAGCGCAATGGATGGCTACGCCGTAAACAGCACCGACCTGGTGGGCGACAAGCCGACCCTGCCGGTCTCTCAGCGTATTCCAGCAGGTGCCGCCCCTGAGCCTCTGGCACCGGGAACCGCAGCGCGTATCTTTACCGGTGCGCCGGTACCCGCCAATGCCAATACCGTTGTGATTCAGGAGGTGTGCGAGCAGCAGGGCGAGCGCGTCAGTATTCTCCAGATGCCTACCGCTGGTGCCAATATCCGCCGTGCCGGTGAGGATTTTCAGGAGGGGACCGAGGTGTTGCAGGCAGGTATCCGGCTGGGACCTCAGCACCTGGGCCTGGCCGCAGCGGTCGGCGCTGCCGAACTGCCGGTTCGTCGCCGTCTCAAGGTGGCGCTCTTCTCCTCTGGTGATGAGCTGATCAATCCGGGGCAGCCTCTGGGACCGGGGCAGATCTACAACTCCAACGAGTTTACCCTCAAGGGCCTGTTGCAGAGCCTGGGGTGCGACATCATCACTCTGGGTATAGTCGAAGATACCTTTGATGCAACCTGTAAGGCGCTGGAAAAGGCGGCTGCCAGTGCCGATCTGGTGATGACCTCTGGCGGTGTTTCCGTCGGGGAGGAGGATCACCTTAAGCCAGCGGTCGAAAAACTGGGCTCTCTGGACCTGTGGAAAGTGGCGATTCGTCCGGGCAAGCCGCTGGCCTTTGGCTACATTGGTGATACCCCCTTTATCGGCACCCCGGGTAATCCGGTATCACTGTTTGTCACCTACTGCCTCTTCGCCCGCCCTTTTGTTCTCAAAACCCAGGGTGTTGTGGGAGATGAGCTGACGCCGACGCCGATTATGGTGAAAGCTGACTTTGACTGGAGCAAACCCGACAAGCGACGTGAATTCGCCCGTGCCAAGATGGAGCTGGATGAGCAGGGCGAGGCGAGAATCTCCCTCTATCGCAGCCGCTCCTCCGGGGTACTAAGCTCTCTGGCCTGGGCCAACGGCCTGGCGATTCTCCCCGAGCAGCAGACCCTTGCCAAAGGTGATCTGGTGCAATTTCTACCCTTTAACGAGTTATTGTCATGATCAAGGTTCTCTATTTTGCCCGGCTGAAGGAGCAGCTGGATACCGCCTCTGAAGAGATGGATGCCGAAGGTATAGCCACCATGGGTGATCTACTTCAGCAACTGCGGGGGCGTAGTGGCATCTGGCTGGATCTCTTCGGCGATGGGCAGGCGGTCATGATGGCCCTTAATCAGGAGATGACCGACGTGTCGGCAGCCGTCTCCGATGGTGATGAAGTCGCCTTCTTCCCACCGGTCACCGGGGGCTAAGCATGAATCAGGTCAAAGTTCAGGTTGAACCCTTCGATATCGCGGCCATTCAGGATGAGCTGCGGGCGGAGAATCCAGCCATCGGCGCCATCGTCACCTTTATCGGCCTGATGCGGGATATGAATGAGGGGGAGGAGGTTGCTACCATGACCCTGGAGCACTACCCCGGCATGACCGAGAAGGCCCTGGAGGCGATCGTTAAAGAGGCGGATGAGCGCTGGGAGCTGCTCGGCATCCGTGTCGTTCATCGTGTGGGAGAGCTCAACCCGATGGATTCCATCGTTTTGGTGGCCGCCGCCAGTGCCCACCGTGGTGAGGCGTTTGATGCCTGTGAGTTTGTTATCGATTATCTGAAGACACGCGCCCCCTTCTGGAAGAAGGAGCGCACCCCTGAGGGTGAGCGCTGGGTCGATGCCCGCCACAGTGACGATGAGGCGGAGGCGCGTTGGGGGAAGTAATGCTGCCCTACAATAGGTAGCAGAAAACCCCAGGTGCTTGATGTGTCGCCTGGTTAGCGATTAGTATAAAATTAGATTTTGAGTAAATATTCAGTTGGTGCTCGGGGTCGGAGTAGATTGCCCACATTCATGTGGGCAATCTACTCCGACCCCTGGTAAAAATAGCCATGTAACAGGGGCCTCTGAATAGTTACGTTTCGGAGTTCGTTCCGCGCTAGATAGTTTAAGTAATCAGTAGGAGATGGATTATGATGAGTACAAGCACCCAGGCAAGCACTATCTCAAATAGAAAGCCACTATCAGCGACTCTCTGCGCCTTTGCTTGTGCGGTTGCCCTCTCTTTGGGGTCGACTACTGTAGCGGCAGCAAGTTTTGATTTTATAACCCTAAATTTCACTGGTGGTCTAAGCGAGTCACAGAAGAGTGTATTTACCCAAGCTGAACTTTGGTGGGAAGGTATTATCAGCGGCTACCAACCGGTGGTGAAGACGGTGAGCGGTGTAACCATTGATGCCTCAGCTAGT
>JBEVXV010000381.1:18529-19849 GCA_040505915.1 Sedimenticola sp.
CTCTCTGGACACATAACGGTCTTTACGTGACTGGCTCGGGAAAGTACACCGGTGCTAGCGGCTTAGCTGCTTATCAGACAGAGTTCGACTTAGCTGCCACTTTTGTCCCTGTTGAGCTTGATGGGGGTGATGGGACGGCTAATGGACACTGGAATGAGGGTGGTGAACTCCAGTATGAGCTGATGACAGGTTGGTACAATGAGCCAGCTTTTCTCAGTAATACCACCCGCCAATCTTTTGTCGATCTTGGCTATACCGTTAACCCAGTCCCGCTCCCTGGTGCGGTCTGGCTCTTTCTCTCAGGTCTGATTGCGCTAGGTTTTACGAGACGACGTAGAGCTTGAGTGCCGCTGGAAACTTTTCCACGCCCCTTGCTCTCCGCTTGCTCTTTATTGGCATGGTGCTAGGGGTCTCTGTTGCTCATGGAGAGGAGAATATAGGTAGTAACGGCGATCATGAGCTCATCGCTTACGATCTCCTTGGTGGCATGCTCCCCCGGCGCAACAGTGAACCTCTATTGCGTATCTATCGGAGTGGCAGATTGGTTCTTGGCAACCCCTCCGGTAGGGGCAAGCGGATCACAACTACCCTCCCACCGCAGCAGCTCAAACAGTTACTGATGCGTATCGTTGAAGAGCAACGGTTTATGGAGATCAGTACCGAGAAAGTGAAGAGTGCCATCGCATCAGCCGCCACCACCACCGGCAGGCTGTTTCTTGTGGCAGATTCAGGTACCAGCCTATTTCGGGTCACCCAATCTGCTGTTCCCTATGAAGTAAGGGTTTATGCGTTGGCGACTGCGGCGCGGCGATATCCATCCATTCGCTCTCTTCAAAATCTGCTCAATATTCAGAAGATGCTTAGGGATATCATTATTCGGGCAAGGATTGGTGGAGAAGCCCGTATGCTGGAGGAGTTGCAGCGTGCAAACAGCGCGTTGCTGCGATCTTACCCCCAGGCTCGCCCCCTCTCACTGGAACACTTGCAGCAGGTGGTCAGTGATACAGAGGGGAACCTGACGCTCTATTTCTATCGAAGAGAAATGGACGACAGGGGGCGCTTGATGAGTGACGTTCAGGTAAAAACCCGACTACCCAAGAGTGGCGCACCTGAGATCAGTATCCCCATCTACAAGGTTAATTAAGGGGGCTCCCAGAGGATCATCATTCACCCACGCTGCTATCGGTAATGCCACCTCTCTCGCTAGTCTCAGACAGGCTCCTAGAGCTTCAACCCAAGAGGATTGTTCGGGTCTACGCCCTCCATAAAAGGTAGCTTGCGGTCGCTGTTGGTGATCTGATACATCATGCCGACCCAGTT
>JBEVXV010000382.1:0-2787 GCA_040505915.1 Sedimenticola sp.
GATGTAGAAAGAAGTTAGGATGAATGTTTTAGTGTAAATACCGGAAATTTTAACATCCAAAACGAAACAGTCAACTCATTAACAGTAATGTATTCAAACGTTGATGTTCTCACAAAATCAAAAAAGATCGAACTTGAGGCTCTTGTTCAAAACGAACCCCCGGACATTATTGCACTCACAGAAATTCTGCCCAAAGCTAGTGAGTTTCAAATAAACGAGCAATTTTACCACTTAGATGCATATGACAAGCATATAAACAAACTTAATTCTGGAAGGGGAGTCATTATATACACAAAAACATTCTTAAAAGCAGAAATATGTGAATTTGTTAGTGACTTTCAAGAAAATGTTTGGTGTAAAATAAAGCTGATAAATCATGACACATTAATGTTAGGATGCCTGTACAGAAGCCCCAACAGTGACAATGCAAATCTCAACAAAATGGCACAACTACTTCAAGAAATCAAGCAATTAAAACCAACCCACTTGTTGATTATGGGCGACTTTAACTGTAAGGAAATAAACTGGAACCTTGGATCAACAACAGTCGGTGAAAATCACTCATCAACCCTCCTCTTAGAAATAATCAGAGACAACTACCTGTTTCAACATGTCAAAGAACCAACCAGATACAGAGAAAATAATATACCGTCGCTAATAGATCTAATACTCACTAATGAAGAAGGCATGATAGACAATCTGAAACATAACCCAGGTTTAGGTAAGAGCGATCATGTTTGTCTCAACTTTACCTTTGAATGTTATACTGAGATGACCACATCAAAACACGAGAAATTGAACTTCTACAAGGGAAATTACGGTGCAATCACAGAAGACATAAGCAATATACAATGGGAGCACGAACTAAACAACAAAAACATTGCAGAATCATGGGAAAGTTTTGCTGAAACCTTATCAAATTCAATAGAAAACCACATACCAGTGAGCAGAACCTACCATGATACATGCAAAAACAACCCATATATTGATAGCCAGTCATTAGAGTCGATACGGAAAAAACACCAAAAATGGATGAAATACAAATATTGTAAGTCTGAACAAAACTACAATAACTACAAAGAGGCTAGAAATAATGTAACAACATGCCTGAGATCATCGGTCTATAATTATGAGAAAGACCTGGCTACAAAAATAAAAACGGATTCGAAATTGTTCTGGAAATATGTGAGAAGAAAAACCAAAACACAAATATCAATAGGGGATCTAGAGACGCAAAATGGGAACAAGACCACAAATGACGAAGAAATAGCGCAAATACTCAATAGATGTTTCTCTGACGTATTTGTAATCGACAGAGATGGAGAACCTCCAAACTTCGAACCAAGACAACCGGATAATAACCTTGGAAATATTGACATAACAAATGAAAAGGTGACCAAAGTAATACAACAGCTAAAAGCGTCAAAATCAGCAGGCCCAGATAACTTCCACCCGAAACTGTTCAAGGAAACTGTGGAGAAAATAAGTATTCCACTGACACTAATGTTCCAAAAATCACTAAATGAAGGTGAACTACCGATCAGTTGGAAAATAGCTAACGTCACACCCATATTCAAAAGCGGGAACAAACAAAAAGCTGAAAACTATAGACCAATAAGCCTAACATCGGTGCCATGCAAACTTATGGAAAAACTAATAAGGAATGAGATTGTTGAGCACATGGAAAGGAACAACTTCTTTACGAAATGCCAACATGGGTTCAGAAGCGGATTCTCATGCACTACGCAACTTTTAGAAGTCATGGAGGATTGGGTGGATGCACTCAACAGTAACGAGGACATTGACGTAATTTTCCTTGACTTTGCCCGTGCCTTTGACAAAATATCCCATAAGCTTCTACTATTGAAACTGCATGGTTACGGCGTTAGAGGAAACGTTCTTAAGTGGGTAGCCAGTTTCCTACACAACAGAAAACAAAGAGTGGCTGTTAGAGGCTCATATTCGGACTGGGCTCCAGTAACAAGTGGAGTACCACAGGGTAGTGTTTTAGGACCCACACTCTTCCTGGTATTCATCAACGATATGCCCGAGATGGTTAACTGCACAATGAAATTATTTGCAGACGACTCGAAAATGTACAGGAGAATCGGTCAAAATGCTATAAACATCTTGTTACAGTCAGACCTTGATAAAATACAAGAATGGTCAGATAACTGGCAAATGGTATTAAACCACAAAAAATGTAAACATATGCATATTGGAGTCCACGACAGAGGTGTCAAATTCTCACTTAGAAATGTGACAACCATTACCGAATTAGAGAGTGTAGAACAGCAAAAGGATCTGGGGCTGCACATTGACAACAAACTGAAGTTTAGTGAACACACAACAAAATCAGTGTCAAAAGCAAACAGGAATCTTGGTCTAATTGCTAGGACCTTCACATATCTGGATAAAGAAATATTCCTCCAGTTATACAAATCCCTTGTACGTCCGCATCTCGAATACGCAACACCTGTATGGTCCCCACTCCTGAAGAAGGATCGAATTGCCATCGAAAACGTACAGAGACGTGCAACTAGACTGCTAAGAGGGTATGTGAATTGTTCCTACCAAGAACGGCTAAGAACACTGGGTCTACCGTCACTAGAATACAGGCGAGAACGGGCGGACTTACTACAAGTGTATAAGATACTAACCGGCATTGACAAAATCGACAAGGCCAAAATGTTCAAGATGGCAACCGAACAACGGACCAGAGGACACAGTATGAAGATATTCAAACAAAGGCCGAGAATAAATGTCGGTAAGAACGTCTTCAGCAAC
>JBEVXV010000383.1:0-4293 GCA_040505915.1 Sedimenticola sp.
GGTTAGTCACAAAACAAAAAAGTATGTTTGTGTGTTTCTGTTTGCGGTCTACAGTCCACAGTTCGCAACGGATCAGGGTCAGACTTGGCACATCGATCAGAAAGGCTATTCTTGAGCTATGGTTCAAATTTGAGAAAGATTCGTCAAGCCGTTTTCCGTATATATGTATGTATGTATGTATGTATTTATTTTATTTATGTGTCACATTTCTTATTTACAATACAAATAACAATAAAATATCACAGAGCATAGAATAAGAAACCCGGCCGATATCGACCTACGAGACACCAGCATAATGTACATATAAAAGTAACATGATAAGACAATGTATACGCATGTTATCTAGAAATATTTACGTGATGAAAATTCGACTAATTTACTAGTTAAGAAAAAAAATAAAAAATAAAAAATAAAAATGATGTTGAAAATATGCTGATCTGAATTGTAAAGAGTGTAGCCGTGTTCCGGCAAAAGCGGTCTTGGTGCTCCAGCCAGATGAGGACCGGCGTGGATCCACGTATGTTTGCGCATTTGCGTAACCAGACATGAACACATACGCATGAGTAAGTGCCTTATTTCACTTGCAAAACCAATTATTTCTGGGAACGGTATGAACTTAAATTAGATCACGCTAGGTCGCTGTTAGTGAAAAATCCGCACTGGTCATTGGTGCAACAATTACGCAAAGTCGGAACACGGATACAGTCATAAAACGTTGTTGTTTGTAAATACAATGTACATGTATACTATTTATAAAAACTGTTTTCTTCTTCTGTACATGTCATATAGAGAGGACGATAATACATGGGTTAAATTTACATGGTTCATTAAAAAAATTAATTTGTCGTTTGTTTCCATATTTACAAAGTCGGAGTTACAATTGTGTGCTTTGTGTAGTAATGATCTTCTAAGATCAGTATACAAATCACAGAATAGTAAAAAGTGGACCTCACTTTCAACCTCATTCGAATTACAGAATTTGCAAATTCGTTCGGTTAGTGGCACCCTGTTGTATCTACCAGTTTCTACAAAAAGTGGTAAACTACCACTTCGAAATTTAGCTAGGATGCTGCGATGATGACGCGGCATGTTGGATGTGACATAATTTTCGGTGCGTATCTCAGTTTTATACAGTCTATAGGTTCGTAGCTTGTTGCCATTGGCATTGTTACGATCATTAAACAAATCTGAGTACCATTTTTCCCTGTCAAGTGTCAGTAGTTTCACTTTAACCTGCTTTATAATAGTCTTTATAGATAAGCGTTCATTGTCAATAAGATTTCCTAAGCCAACACCATCAAAATATTTTTTAACCCGCCGTTCCCAACATTTCCCATTTGAGGACGACCAGTTAAACACCATTTTCACTGTTCTATGTTCACTCATTTGTCTCAATTTACTGTACTGACGACACACTTCAATTTTCTGCTTGACGAAGCAACTGGACCAGCCCATGTCTCCTTGTGAGGCCGTATTTGCAGCATTCTTGCCGAGGCCTAAAAATAACCTACACGCTTTGTTTTGCAGAGTCTTGATCTTACTGTAGTCGGTTAAGCCCCAGACAGAACTAGCATAGTATAATACTGGTTCTACCAGGGACTCATAGAGTTTAGTAAATGTCTTATAATTCATGCCACCTAGATAAAGATACTTCGTGTAAATAGCAGACAGGGCTCGTCCAGCTGATTTTGCCAACTCAGATACAGCAAACTTCATGTCTAAGTCTTCAGTAAACCAAAGCCCGAGGTATTTATACTTTTGGGCAACATCAATGTTCAATGAACCACATGTGAAACTAAAATTAGTTTGTTCAATGGAGACTGGGCGAAAATGGATAACTTTAGTCTTATTTTGATTTAGGGTCATTCTCCATTTGCAACACCAGTTGTTGACTTCATTCAGCATAGTTTGTAGGGACTCCTCATTTGGGGCAATTATGGCAATATCGTCGGCGTAGAGCAGCACACAAAGATTGTAACCATCAATATCTATACCACAGTTTAACGATTTTAGTCTATCTGCCAGATCGTTCACGTAAATAGAGAATAATGTTGGCGAAATTTTACAACCCTGTTTTAATCCAATACTGACGTCGAAAAATGGCGTAGTATATTCGTTCACTTTAACTGCACACGTTACGCTATCATACAGAGATTGTATAGCATTTAGAATTTTGCCGTGTATCCCTATTGAGAACAGTTTATACCACAAACAATCTCTCTGAACGCGGTCAAAAGCCTTCTTTGCATCTACAAAACACACGAAGGTAGAACGTTTCTGGAATTTACGTTTGTTAATTAACGTATATAGCGTATACATGTGCTCATTGCACGACCTTTTACGCCTAAAACCATTTTGTTCGTCTGTTAAAATGTTGTGCGTTTCTAGCCATTTTGTCACTCTTACGTTAAGTACATCGGCATAGATTTTACAGGGTATGGAAATTAGCGTGATCCCGCGGTAGCCTAATGGGTCTCTCGGGTCTTTTGAGTCTGGTTTGGGAATAGGTTTAATAAGGCCGCGAGCCCAATCGGCTGGTACAGTGCCACTTTGGAAACAGTAACTGATAATTTTATGTAAGGCTGTTATGCATGAGCGGTTACGTAGCACGGACGCTGATACATTATCCAAACCAGGCGCTCCTTTAACCTTGGCCTTCAGTACACTTGTTTCAACCTCTTTTAATGTAATCGGACAGTTTAGTTCCGTGACGTCACGATTTGCACTGGGAATCGCGCTGTGATGGAGGTCCGACTTAATACGTTGTAAATGGGCATCATCAAAATGGTCGGATGTATCACTGTCATTGTAAAGGCTGGCATAGTCGGATTTCCAGCGCGACAAGACGACGTCGACGTCGTTGGAGACGTTGCCGTCCTGGTCGATTACTTCCATGGGAATGTCGCGCTTCCGGTCGTTCTGTATTCCAATTTTGCCGATTTCCTTCCAGAAGCTGCGGCTGTCTGTGGAGTCACCAAGGTCACCGATGCGTGTCTGCTCGGATAGCTGGTAGGCGCGTTTAGCTTTCCTGTTCATTTTATCAAATTCCTTTCGCGCAGAGTAAAATTGTTCACGTAATGGCCGTTTTTGTGGTGCATTTGCTCGTAACCACGATTTTTCCTTAGCACAAACAATATCCCACTGCTTTTGAAGAGTGTCTGACCAATAAGGTTTGTACATGGACTTTGCCTTTTTGGCTTGGGGATCACGTTTTGCTTTTACTGAACGTTTCGGGAAAT
Organism: Sedimenticola sp.; assembly: GCA_040505915.1. Taxonomy (GTDB): domain Bacteria; phylum Pseudomonadota; class Gammaproteobacteria; order Chromatiales; family Chromatiaceae; genus Vondammii. The sequence continues at coordinate 3,240 of JBEVXV010000383.1, forward strand.
GCAATTCCATTTCCTTGGAAAGCATATCGAGGAATGAGGTGTAGGCCTGTGTCACATTCGATTCATTATCTAGTTCGTGCTCTATTTTGTCTATGGTCAAGTGTACACGTGTTAATGTGTCTGGATCAGACAAAAAATTGTCAACTCCACGTGATGTATCAAAGTAGGTGCGAGATGGTGTATGTGATATGAAGGGAAATGTGTCATTTTCACGATGTATAGTATCACTGGGAAGGGACATAACCCATGTTAACATAGAGTGGTCTGGTATTTTGGAGTTATCTTCCATACCCATGTTCGAGGCCAATTCAGTCATTAATGTAACTTTAAAATCGCTCGTAAATTGTAATTGTTCATATGGAGTCAATACATAGTCCACTACAGAGCTGCCTCGAGGCGAGACGTAGGTAAACTCGTCTGTTCCCACACGTCCATTCACTATACAAATCCCACAGTCGACAAGAAAGTCAATCAATATATCACCGTTAGAATTTGATGTGTGGTCTTTGACTTCCCGACGCGTGACGTCATCAACACCTTCAATGTAATCACATTCACTCCCAACACGTGAGTTCATATCGCCACAGATGTACAGATGACCCATATTTTGGTAGGCGTATACCTGCTCAAGCAGATTACAATAGAATGACTCCGAATCGACGTGTCTGGATGAATCCGCCGGGGGCAAATAACACACGCACAATACAATGGATTCGCATTCCACTTTTGCAGATAGTTTAAGCCACAAAATATCCTCGATATTATCGTCCAGAACTGACACGTTTTTCAAAGTTTGTAATTCATTTTTCACAAATGCGCCCACACCTCCACTACCCCGCCTGGCATTGTTATGCAGTAAGGTCCTATTGTGGCCATAAAATGTATAACCGGGAACGTTAATGGTTTCATTGCCCCTCAGAAAAGTCTCTACAACACACAATATGTCACAATTCGCGTGTAATGTAGCGTTTGTGCGGAATTGGGAATTTTCGTGGTTTTTATTGGACCAACCCGCGACATGTACTTATGAGTGACCAGTTCACTTGCACTAACA
>JBEVXV010000384.1:0-1265 GCA_040505915.1 Sedimenticola sp.
GTGGTTCAAAAATAACGTAGACTTTTGCGCACAGAAATTTATTACTAAACAGAGCACCGTAAAAGTTATACTGTTGTAAACTACTATGTTTCCACTATCAATGTAGCAGAAATGGCTGCATTCCGTCTATAGAATAAAAAGTTGCAGCAGTTTACAAACAGTCACTTCAGCAGATGGGGCGCACGGCATCGGCTTATTTCACGACGTAGCGACGTCAGTGACGTTGTTCGTGGACACCGTAGATCTCTACTCGTTTACAGTTCAATTCTTCTCAAAGTAGGCTCCATTGTGCAGCACACATTTCTTGTGTCTTCCGATCCATTTGGCAAAGATGTCTTTGTACAAATCTGGTAGTTCCGACAAGGATTTGAATCTGTGACCCTTCAGCTGCATAGTAGCATTCCCTTCCGATCGCAGAACATAATGAACATTTATTACATTCCTATCTGTTAATTGCCTGGTTTTCCCTGTGAGTGAAAACCAGTAATCACGGATTACCTTTAAAAGGGAGCAATCGGACTTTGGTCATGCTCTTAGATTGCAAGAAACACATTATTATTATGATTAGTATGTTCATAAAATGTCGGTGATGTATGCCGCATCCCCGAAAAATATGCAATTTGATTGGAAAATGTGGTCTTCCTATCCTGACCCTCGAGGGTCAAGATAGATTGCAAATGGCGTTAATTAAAAAACAAATGATATAAACAATGACATTTATTCATGTTGCAGTCATGGCATAAACATCGCAAACCAATGTAAAGGCAAGACAACATAAGTTGGTAGCACCATGTGTTGATAGACAGAAACCTCATTAAAGCTGCGACCAGTTACTTAACAAGCAAATGGCGAAAAGTAATAACCTGTAATTATCTGGCTATTTATCAATGCTATACATATGGTGTCTATGTCCTCAAGTATATATCATAGTTTGTATGTGTTCGGCTTCATGTTGCCAATCATTTTCAATGCACTGTTTACTATTTCGAATTTACGCCATTTGCTTTACGCCATTTGCCGGCCAAAGTCAGATACCTCCCTTTAATCAACCGGGTGACGTTAACACCCTATAATTTTTCACGTGTCTTTGATGTTAGGCTGTATACCGTCAAGGCAACGTGACGTCAAAGCGGGGCAAATATGGCTTTAGTATTCATACGCGAACCACATTTTCATACAAAAACTACTATAAAATGATAGAATGTCACATTATGAGCTTGAAAATGCAATAAATAGGATATTCCACTGTACACCTTTAAATAGTG
>JBEVXV010000384.1:1275-2837 GCA_040505915.1 Sedimenticola sp.
TATCACCAAAACTTACTCTGATTGCTGCAGATGGATAGCGGGTTTCAGGCATGTAATTTTCATTCACCTTATGCAAATAACAAACGAATGCGAGCAAAAGTCTACGTTATTTTTTAACAACCCTCGTACTGTAAGTCATTTAGCATTTTGTTGTTGTTGCCTTTCACGAACCTTCTGTGTTGCACATTAATCGGATGTGACAGTGGTAATAATTACTAATTATTAAAAACTGGTTGCGATTTGACTAACAAGACTATGTTATTCCAATCGGTACATGGTGACATGAAACCCGACGGGAATAATATACACTCATAATTTACATGCAATGCAATGAATATCAAAACAACATACCATCGAGTTTTCGTTTGCGAATCCTGGGTAAAACTGGTATGGTCACCTTCACCAGGCGACAATCGTCATCCGCTTCCAGCTCGTAATGGTACGTGGCATCGGTGTCATCGTCGCTGACGTCACTTAGCAGATGCAGTTTCTGGTGCTGGTGTTGCATTGGAGATTATGATATGTCGGCCCCATTGTGTGCAGGTCCTGCTGCATCTGCAATCTTGTTTGCAGATCGCTATTGGTGGCTCTGCAGTTCTGCAGGTCTGCCGTCAGCATGGCATTTGCATTGTATATGTCCATGTTCTCAGTCCTAAGTTTAATCAATTCATGGTTCAGGGTTGCATTCTCCACACCGATTCTCGTCATTTTATCGTCTATCTTACTCTTCTTAATCAGTTCAGGAAATTGCATTCTCAGTCTATCGAATTCGTTTTCTCATTTCCTTCTTCTCGACTTCCATCTTCTCTATCTCCACCTTGGCCAATACGTACTTTGTCTTAACCCTGTCCACTTTCTTCTCCAGTTTCTACACTTGTTCTGTCAACATAGCCTTCATCTCATAGCTCAAATCTAGTGAGCTGTTGCTCAGCGTTGTCGCTAGGCTCCTCAGTTCCACCATAAACACATCAGCGGTTGAACGTGCCACATTTTGCTATAGAAAATCAGCTGTACAATGTATAAAAGAAATGCTGTAACAAGTCCAGCCCTTGAAGGTATGCAGGGACATGTTGGGACATTCCGTTATATATACGGTGTGTATGCGGAAAACGTCATGCTGATCCATCTTGGCTCATGTGACGTGGATGATGAGACGGGGTGGAAACTCGCCATATTTGAATTAATAAATGGGAGTAAATGGGTGTTGATGACGGGATCCAGAATTTCAAAAAGTCCTCACATCATGCGCACAGTTGGGGTTGATGACACTGAACGTGATTGTCTTGCCCTACAATGTAGTACTTAGTCAAATCGTCATGACTATACGACTTGGCTACGCACGCTGTCCAGTGGGGGCGTCCCTCTCTGCAACCTATATAGTCCGCGCGTGGGTGTAGGCCTCTAGATGCCCAGCAGTTTGGCCAGCTTTTGCCAAAAACGACGATTTATTGCCAGAATCTAATAATTATTCAGGGGTCAATGACCCCCATGGCGGTCTAGTGGGGGCGTCCCTCTCTGCAGCCTATATATGGTCCGCGCGTGGGTGTAGGCCGAAATATGCA
>JBEVXV010000385.1:0-6149 GCA_040505915.1 Sedimenticola sp.
ATTCAATTATATTTATGTCTAATTCAATTAAAGATATCTCTAATTCCAATATTGACATCTTAACTCATAATAATAATTGGACTGTATAAACATCTTTAATTTAGATAGAAATTTCGTTAATTCCAATACCGATATATCTAAATTAATAAAATATATCATTATAAGAGTACGCATGCGCAGACTATAGTGCAGTGTTTTCAAACGCTCTCAGAAATTTGGATTTAATTAATTATACGGAACTTATATCGTGACAAAATTTCGGCAATAAGTGTTTAAATGTGTGAACTATGGATTATTGATGTTATAACCGGTAAAAATGCATGTTTTCATACATTACAAACTTCGGAAATACACACATAACAAATGAATTGTTGGCCAACTAACATATACCCCCGAAGGCCTTTATGAACTTATAAACATGAGCGAACTCACACAACACTCACTACGACGAATATGAGCAAAATTCCGTCACGCATCAGTGGACACGTCAACAAGAGCGGGGATTTCACCGTGTGGAAACACGTCACTCGTCACGTGACTTCTTAGTGGAGGTCCCCAGTCCGTGCTTCCACACGGTGGAAACCCGCCCCCAGCCATATTATTATAGGATTAACGTTACCTGATGGGAAAACACAGCGGACAAAAACAAAGACATGACAAAATGGGTGATCCAAACAGTGCAATGTCAGTTTCCAACACTGCACCCAGTCACAGCATATCAGACACACAGCCGGCACAAACGACGCAAACATCACATGTAGCTAATGCTCTGAGCCAGGCTTCAAATGTGTTATATGGACAACACAGCAACAGTATGAACTATTACAATACGAACAACATTCCGCCACCCCCACCATACCCGCCATACTCCATGAACAATCAAGGGCCCGGATGCAACCAGAACTCAAACACGCATATCCCCAGCAACAATTATGCCAGCCCGCCGCCGTTTGGCCAAACGGCGATGCCGACCAGTGATCAGTCACAGGATAGACTACAATATGTGACTGAAATATTGTGCAATCTGACAAATAGATTTTCACAAATGGAGCACAATCAAAACACAAAATTTTCACAATTTGAACAACAAGTGAATAACATTGAACAGCACGTGTCACAAATCGGCTCAATCAGACAGAGCATTAACCAGGTACAATCACATGTAACGGTAATTGACCAGGACATGTCCGAAATGAAACAGAAAATGGCCAGTTACGATCACAGCCTATCGTGCATGAGTGACATGTGTGATCAAGTGTTGACAAATAAACGCGAATCCGACAAACAATTACATGATATGAGTCGAAAACTTAGCAACCTTGACCTTGACCAGATCAAGGAACAAAATGATCAACTACAAAACAAAGTTCTAGACTTACAATGCAAATCGATGCGTGATTCACTGGTGTTTACGGGCATTAAGGAACCAGTGTTACGTCCAGGGGAGGGAACCGAGAATATAAAGGACACATTAAATGAGTTCCTGATGTCTGAAATGGATGTTTCTGGTGAACTACCATTTGAGCATGTATATCGCAGAGGCAGATTTAACCCCCATCACGCATACCCCCGCCCCATCGTTGGAAAATTCAGCATTCAAGCGGATCGCGAAGGTGTTAAGAAATCCGCACCGACGAAACTTGTCGGAAAACCACAGTTCGGCATACGTGAACTATTTCCACCGGAAATCGACGAACGAAGAAAGGTCCTCTTGCCGATTATGCGTCGCTTCAAACGTAACCCTGACAACAGAGTGAACCTGTTTCGTGACAAATTGTTTGTCAATGGCAGGGAATACATTCCTACGCAGGACGATATCGGCATGAATTTCCCACCGCGCAGTTACAACAATGCGTATAACTCGCGTAACGGAACCACAAACACGGGCATAAATACGTCGACGCGCCAAAGTAACATTCCGTCAGCTACGAATTGGGCATTTCCAAAACACCCGGGCACGCAACCTGCAAATGTTTTCCCAACAACTCCAGTGTCCAACCGATTTGATCCACTTCTGAACACGAACACTCCCGGAAAACAGAAAGCGCGCTCTCCTCTTGAAGGGGACGTAACCGTGAAGAAATATCGCGATGAAACGGCCAACAGTAATCCCCTACGCGTAAATAGCACATTCGACACAACCGTCTCCGGAGACGCACAGGCGGCCGATTCCACGAGTGTGAACCGAAACATAACTCCTGGAAATACAACACAATCACCCAACTTACTCCCTCCGCACGTTGAACAACAAACGGACGATCCAAATCCCACGGCACCAGGTGCAACATCTCTAACCCAAAGTGCATAGGGGTGCGACACGAGTCAACTAAATTTCATGCTATGGAATGTACAGGGTTTACAATCGAAACTAAATGATCTGGATTTTCTGGATTTAATTACGAAATACGATATACTGTTTTTCACCGAAACATGGACAGGAGCTACGGCAAATGTGCAAATCAATGGATTTCATGAAATAACATGTAATAGACCAAAATGTAGCAAAAGAGCGAAACGAGACAGTGGTGGAATTGTGATATACTGTAAGAATAAATTGTCCGACAATTTAAAAGTTGTAAAACTAGATGAAAAGGGCATTGTGTGGTTAAAGTTACCAAAAGAGGATTTTAAAATGCAAAACGATGTGTATTTTTGCATCTGCTACATTCCGCCAGAGCGATCTAGACTTTACAGGAACCTGTGCGCTTTGCAAAATTTCGATTTCTTCGATAACTTGTCAGATGACATTCGATATTATAGTAATATTGGAAGCGTGTACATTTGCGGAGATATGAATGGGAGGACTGGGGAACGTTCAGATTTAATAAGTGACGTTGGCCTGGAAAAGTATGTGCCAGAGTTGCCGAGTATTATAACGTATGAACACGATTTGCCGAACAGGACTTCAAACGATAAATCAGTAAATAGCTTTGGGCTGAGATTATTATCTATGTGCAAGGAACACGATTTACGGTTAGTCAACGGCAGATTGGAGCCAGGAATGTTCACGTGCTACACACACAATGGATGTAGCGTGGTCGACTACTTAATCACAAGCCCAGACAATTTCGCACAAATTAAGTCAATGCTGGTTATGAATTTAACAGAATTTTCTGACCATTGCCCAATACAGTTTGAATTGAATGCCGCCCCCTGTGATAATCCAAACGTGACAAAGTTAACGGACAAAATTGTATGGGGCCCTGAAAGGGTGGATGAGTTCAAAAACTATTTGAGGGATGAATGTGGCTTTGTGGACAATATTATTACCAATCTCGAATTGGGTAGCACCAGCATCGACGATAGCATTACGTATTTAACAGATTTTCTGTATGACGCAGCGTTTAGGCATTTTGGCAAAACAATGAGGCAAACTATGAACGCTACACATACGTCAAAAAATGCAAAAAGTAGTGCTTGGTTTAATGACGAATGCAGGGCGAAGAAAGCATTGTTTTTAAACGCCAAAAGAATGTTCAATGGATGCCAAAATGATGCTAACAAAACGATTTTCCTGAACTGTAGAAGTGATTTTTGTAAAGCAAAAAGGAAGGCTAAATGTACATATTATACAAAAGAAAAGAAAACATTAAGTTATTTGAGTGCTACCGAACCACGCAAGTTCTGGAAGAAAGTGAATACATACAGAAAGAGTAAAAGCGGCATCGCAGACTCGATTTCCTTGGATGAGTTTGTTCGCCACTTTCAAACCATACTGAATTCCCCACATACAGACAACGAATATGATGACATACATGTGAACGATATCAACATTGATGAATTAGATATGCAGATAACGGAGGAGGAAGTACGAGCAGTCATTCGGTCTATGAAATGTAATAAATGTCCGGGTATGGACAATTTACCCGCAGAGTTATTCATAAACGCAGAATCAATTTTAACACCATATATCGTGAGACTGTTTAACGTTATATTTAATAGCGGCATTTATCCTGATCTTTGGGCAGCCGGCATTATTGTTCCGATACCAAAAAAGGGAGATAAATCAAACGTGTCGAACTACCGAGGAATCACACTAATTAATTCAATAGCGAAACTGTTTTCCCTTGTCCTTCGAAATAGACTGAATTCATGGTGCGAAACAAATGAAGTATTTTGTGACTTTCAATATGGATTTCGAAACGAAAAAAGTACAGTTGATTGTATATTCCTGTTGAAGGGCATTATCGACAAGGTGTTGGGTGATAAGGGCAAATTATTCTGCGCATTTATAGACTACGAAAAGGCGTTCGACACTGTAATGAGAGACGCACTATGGTTAAAATTGGTAAACTATGGTGTAAGTACAAAGATGATCACAATGTTAAAAGCAATATACAGAAAAGTGCTAGCATGCGTTAGGGTCCACTCTGACGTGTCGGATCTTTTTGACGTCGGGCTTGGCGTCAAGCAGGGGGAGCCGTTGTCCCCTCTGCTGTTCCTCCTGTTCGTGAACGACGCGTTCACAGAAATTAAAACTGACAATGTGGGTGCGATGATCAACCATTTGTGTGTTTTTATGATGATGTTTGCGGACGATATGATCCTATGTTCGACGACCAAACAGGGCCTCCAGACACTATTGGACAAACTAGGTACATACTCTGACAAATGGGGCCTCAAAGTAAACACGGGGAAAACAAAAATATGTGTTTTTGAAAAGCGAAAGTCTAATCAAAACTTTAGGTGGAAGTACAAAGGTGATTTCTTAGATATTGTTGAACAGTTCTGCTATCTGGGAATCAACTTTAAATACACTGGAAATATGAACGATTCTGTCAAAATGCTATCAGATCAAGCTTTAAAATCCATGAACAATTTAATATCTGTGTTTGGGCGAATATCCGTCGATATTAACACAAAACTGAAACTGTTTGATGCGCTGGTAAAACCAATTCTTCTATATGGATCGGAGGTTTTGGGTATAAGCTGCGAAAGTGAGATTGACAAAATTCACATCAAATATTGCAAATCAATACTGGGCCTCAAAAGACAAACACCGAACGCTGCCGTGTATGGCGAGTTAGGGCGTCTACCAATAAGTATACTGTGCAAAGAGCGCGTTTTAAGATTCTGGCTTAAACTAGTACATAACACGAATACGAACATTTCGCCCACCAGCATCATGTACAACCAACAATTGGAAGACGTCAGACAAAACCCCAACGTGAAGAACTGGGCAAACCGGGTGAAGAGCATACTTGACAATTTAGGATTTAGCAATGTGTGGATAAATCAAAACGAACACCATACTTCAATAGATATTTTCAAACAACGACTCCGAGATCAATATATTCAGTCGTGGAGGGAGTCAATATCGGCCATGCCAAAACTTGAGTACTACTGTCAATATAAACACGTTTTTGAAATGGAATTTTATGTAACAGCCTTAGACGCAGAAAAAACAATAAAACACATAGCCAGTATACGGCTAGGATCACACAATTTAGAGATAGAAACGGGTCGTTTTAACAATGTTATAAGAGCTCAGCGAATTTGTAAGCTGTGTAACATGAATTGTGTAGAATCAGAATATCACTTTTTGTGCATATGTCCAGCATATTCATCACTACGTCGACAGTACATACATGTATCGTGGCCAACACTAGATAAATATTATAGACTTCTGAGTACAAAATCAAAACGATTGTTATATAAACTTGGCAAATATGTTAATCTAGCAATGCAGACAAGGCTGAGCCTAATCCAGCAACATTAACAATTTACATGTGTCACGATATTTAAACAAATACAAACATCATAATGTGCAATATCCATCACGTGGACTGCACGGGATCCGACTTGCAGCAGAGCATTGGCATGCGCACTCTACCAGTTTTGTTGGAGTGCGCCGGCCAGTGCACTGATTCACTGCGCATTCGGACCGCGGGGCAGTCGGCGGCGATTACTTCATATGAACACAGTTGTCTCCAACTCCAGCGACAAATTGCGTCCGGGGCCTTGCATCCTGGGGCTGATAAAGCTAGCAGGCTAAGAGCTTGGTGGCTTTGTCAGCATCACATGTGCCATCACCCTTGGGCGCACTTCGCCGCTGCCAGTTGCAATATTGATTATAACATGCATTTGATATATTGTACTTTCTTGCCAAAGGTACGAATGTGCCGATTTGCAAATAAACATATATATAT
>JBEVXV010000386.1:0-3315 GCA_040505915.1 Sedimenticola sp.
AATAGAACGAGATGCGATGAATCATAGCCACGTGAGGCTTGGTTTCCCACACATAACAATGCTGTCATCGCATGTCAGAGTTAACATTAATAATGTACACCTGCATAAACAAGTATAGCAGTTATTTTTTGTAGATTACGATATATCCACGGTCTGGCGTAAACATCTTGTCAACACCTTGTCAGAACGGCATCCGCCCTAGACACCTGTGTCCACAAAATGTACAGTAATTTGGGTGTGTGGCTGCAACATAATCTATTCTGTCAATAACCTATCAACATTCCCGTCAGAACGACGGTCCTATCTAACCGCAAATATGTTTAAAACACATACGTAATTATTAAATAAACACCTGCAGAGACACCTGGACAACTACATCATTTTTAAATATATACAAACTGACAGTTCGGGATGACAAATGGGAATGCGCGCTTTATCAGCATAAAAATATACATTAGTCAAATAGTTTCGCAATGCCTGATGATGTGATGAAATACATCATACATTGTGGTTTCCCAGTGTCTGAACACCACAATGTTATAAACATGCTTGATGACTGTTTTTCAACAGACCGAAGGACCAATTAACCATCCCTTTAAGATGCAGGTGAATTAATTTTAGAATAATTATGGATACAGCACAATTTCGAGTGTGATTCTATTTTTTAAATTAAAGCAATACTATGAAAGATACATTAATGCGATTTGGTAAACTAATAGAGGGCATAGACGTCTAACTGTATGCCAACAATAGTATATCTAACCCCATTACCCATAAAGTTATTAACACTTAAAGTGAGGGTCCTTTTTTATCACCCGATATGGCGATATAGCTTGGCCAACATTGGCATACATGCACGGTATAGGTTTGGTCGTGTGGTTATAGTACCAATATGTATAGACGTTAAGGCGGCGTAAACTGACGTCAGTTCGAATCACACCTGGAGAGGAACGGAGAGAACTTTATTATGCTCCCCGGAAACATTTTTTCGGGGGAGCATATGGTTACCGCTTCGTCAGCTGTCCGGCGTCCGCCGTCCGAGTTTACGTTAAAGTTTTTCAAACTGCTATATCTCTGTAACCACTTGAGATATCAACTTCAAACTTCATACACACATTGATCACCAGCTATATTTTCATTGTATACCCTACCCATGCTGCCCAGGTGCCCAAGGTAAAATGACTTAGAACTTTTCGTTAAAGTTTATGTTAACGTTTTTCAAATTGTTATATCTCCGTACCCACTGGGGATATCAACTTGAAACTTCATATACCCATTAATCACCATCTATAGTTTCATTTTATACCCTATCCATGCTGCTCAAATGCCCAAGGTCAAGGTCAAATGATTTAGAAGCTTTTGTTAAAGATGACGTTAAAGTTTTTCAAATTTCTACATTTCTATAACCACTTTGGATATCAACTTCAAACTCCATAAGTATATACCAATACACAGGGTCAAAACCTTTGAATTTGAAACCAGGCCCCGTAGGGGAGCATTTGTCGGATTTACCAACCATCTAGTTTTTCGTGTTGTCCACTGCGAATAGCAATCACTGAGGCTGAATTCTAAACATCAGGGGAGTTCATGTGGAGTGGATTCATATTTGTTCTAGAGGATCCGGTGGCATGCTCCATCCCCGGATTTTTTTTAAAAACAATGGTGTAATCGATTTTTTGTCAGAATCGTGTGGATTCAGCCGCGTACTCGCGTATAGGCATCTACGCGCCTGAACATGTTTAACTCAATCAACCGGAGCATTTTTGAAAATCGCTATTTTTTTGCTACTTTTTCAGGGTTTTTTTATTTCTGACTCTGCTATGGCTGGAAATGACATATAGTGTGCTTCCGGACGACAGCCGCATGTATGCGCGTGATATAAACCAAAAGTACGGAGAAACCCATGCTTTGAAGGACGCTAATTGCCAATTAGACGAGCTGTTTTTTGTTGTTGTTTTGTTTTTTTCGAATTTCCTTTTCATTTTTATTGCCTCTTCATTTATCTCTCTTTTATCCCAACCTATTCTTTCTCCGGTCGTTGAAACTTATCTCTGGCTCACACCGAGTTGGTGCATTCAATGGTAGGGGTGGCAACACGCGGAATATAATATCGCGAGTATGGGGCACTAGAACGGTGATAAAAAAATGGTGAAATTTCAACATTCGTCTCAGGCTTTCACGAGTCGTGACTGTTTCTCGGGTAGAATGCAGCACTGTATCGTACACCAGATGAAGGATGTACTCAATACGGACAGTCTGATGTATGGTATAGCAGGATTGATGGAACATTGACACTACAGCCCCTCATTAAGCCAGCCCACTCCCAAAATTGGGAGAAGAATTCATATAAGCTCCCAAGCTTGTTTTCTAATCCCGTTTTTCATCTTGTATGTAAATTCTGCATGTAAATACTTCGGAAAAATAAAATACAGTTTAAACTAAAATGCCCCGAAAACGTGGCACTCAGGTTGAATGTGTTAACAATCTGCTCCTGGCCGATTTAACCTGCTCCTGGCCAGTGTAACCGCTCCTTAAGACCAGCATATCCGACCATGGATGATCACAAAACCCTCTGTGATTAGTCACACGACTAATTTTACAACCAGTTGCGATGGTGCACGACAAGCGTGCAACTGCATACACATACCTTCTGTGATTATGGAAGCCATTTCATGTCTCCGATGGAGTCGATGGTTGCCACTATGATGGTGTAACTCTGAAAATAGGCGATGTTATGCAACAAAACTGTCAATGGGAATACAATTAATAGTTGGGGTCAAAATGTAATCCTGTGAACATTTTTGGAGAAAGTTGGCAACATTATTTTTTGTAAAGACAATGACCTGGGGTTTACAAAAAACGATGTTGTCAGTCTGGCATATGTCACATGACGTCATAATTTGCATAAATCCAAGATGGCCGCCATTGATAATATGGTATTTAGAAATCCAGTTATAACTTTTGAATTGGTGGACTTAGAAGTACACCATTAATATGCACGATAATTTACATTTTGCAAACAGCCGCCGAGATGTATTGTATGTCCTTTCCCTAAGACGCCGATGGAAAGAAGTAAATGAAGCAACTACAAACGATTTTAACGGTATATTAACAGTTTTCCGAACCTATATGACATGCATATCCAACTTTCGCGGCTACCTTACCTGTAGAAATGCTGCATCAGTAGCGGCGATTTTAATATGTAATTATATACGGCACTATTTCCTTTTCTTATGTAACTTTTAAACTACACAACCGATCGAAAAAGCACAGGTCACATTTTAAACTTCAATTATTGTACTTTATGATGGTGTT
>JBEVXV010000387.1:0-5306 GCA_040505915.1 Sedimenticola sp.
AACTATATTGGAACATTTTAGCTACAGACCTTCCTAAGGTATTGTGCCTTCATATTTATACTTTGTTGTGATCAACGTGGCTTGATATTGGAGCATACATGTGACCTTCATCGCACAGTATACGTGATACCTGTACCGTTATTCGCCCATTTGCTTATCTGGAGCCGTGTATTGGAAATTGACCAGTGGTGTGGTCATCGCGGTCAACTCGTCACGCTTGACGGAGCACAGTGGGGCGATTCGATTAGTCTACTCTAGTAACATAATGGCCATGAGTGCGGAGTTCATGCGGGAACATGAGGCGTATGTGGACACGGTTATGGGTTCCCAACAAGCGTCTCACCAATACCCCATCATCCCTGAGAACACGGAATCGATAGTACAAACTAGCCGGAAACGTTCTCTGTCCGGCGATGAGGCCAGTGAAACGACAGACACTCCGAAAAAGAAACGGGTTTGTGACGATATAAACCCGATGGATTCTGTAATCATACAGCAGATGAGAATTATGACCGATGAGATGAAAACCACATTTGAAGCCCGATTTGACAAACTAGAAGATCGCCTGAGAAATGAATTCGTGAAAATTGTCAAAAACGAAGTTGACATTGTGAAAAATGAATTTAACGCGAGAATGGAGAACATGTCCAAAAAGCTTGAGGAGAAACTAGTAGAAAAAACAACCGACCTAGTAAACTTGAAAATGACTGAGATACGAAGTGAAGTGAAGACAAACATGGACAAGTTAAACAAAAGCGTAGAAGACAGGAGTTATGCCGAAGTCGCAACTAATGGACCGAAAGAGAACCTGAACTTTGTGATACGTAACATGGACCTAGACCAACGGGAGGAGACTGAACCAGAAATAACCATGAACAAAGTGAAATCACTAATAAAGGATGGCTTGAAAGCAAGCGACATTGTTGTTAAATCGGCGATTCGGAAAAAGAGTCTAAACAACAGCAGACCCGGTGTTATTATAGCCAGTGTTGAAACGGCTGCACAAAAGACAAAACTGATGAAATCCAAAGGTGACCTGAAAGTAAGCAGATGTTTTTACAATGTTTATATTGAAGAAGACCGACCTCATGAAGTACGAACAAGTGAAGCTAATATGAGAACATTATTATATGAAATGGGAAAATCTGATAAATATGTGAATGTGAACGGTCGCTTCGTTAGGAAGCGAAACACAGATACCAACCGAGACGATCAATCATTCGGACACAGGACGAATAACAACATTAACAGTAGCAACAGGAACAACAGATACGGTCAAGACACACGAGCGAACAGGGGTGGTCATGGACGTATAAACGGGTCCAACCGAAACAACAACAACAACAATAACCGACGATAGGGGTGTATACGGCTTGGTGTGTGGAATGTGGGCGGATGGTCGCTCACAGACTCGGACAATCATACATTTAGGGAAACAGTGTCGAACAGTTTTAACCTAGACATTATTGGCATTAACGAAACTTTTTTGCGCAGTGACGATTCTATTGCTGTACCAGGATTCAAATGGATAGGTCATAACAGACAATATAATCACCCGAACGCCAGACGAGGTTCAGGAGGAGTTGGGTTTCTGATTAAGGATTCGCTTCTTGAACGCTATGAGTGCACTGTGCTGAATAGGGAGTTCCAGGATATACTGTGGGTAAAACTGTTATGTCGACAGACGGGGGAATCTATATGCATGTGCACATGCTACTTGCCGCCTGATGGGTCCACCCGGACAAACGACGCAGAACACTTTTTTGATGTCCTAATGAGCCAGGTGTATCGATATCAGAGTGAAGGACTGGTGTATATATGCGGTGACTTCAACGCACGTGTTGCCGATGATTCTGACTATATAGAGGGTGTAGATCATATTCCGCCTAGAACATCTATTGACGAAAGTGGTAACAAATACGGCTCCTTGCTAATAGACTTTCTAGTTGACTGTAACCTGTGCATGATTAATGGTCGAAGCGGGACGAATGACTTCACGCATATTTCTCATAGAGGACGTTCCGTTGTAGATTATATGATAATACCACATGAACAGTTATATCTATATGATGACTTCTTTGTACACAAAATGTCTGATGTCATTAGTGAGCTGAATTTACTTGGCAACGACAAGATACCTGATCATTCGCTCGTGACATGTACATTAAGGGTGAAAGACAATGTATGTAGTAAATCTGAAAATTGTCAAAATGATATGAATATACGTTACCATCTTGACAGCTTACCCCACAATTTCTTGACCGATCATGCAGCTGTATCCAATGTTAACACCACGATCGAGTCTATAGAAAATTATATTGGGATCGAACGTGATGTAAACGCTGCATACAATGACTTTACAAGTCTGATTAGGAATGAAATGGCAAGTAAGTTGCAGAAGAAAACATGCAAGGCAAAATACACCAAACATTGTAAATCTATGAGAAAGCCATACTGGAATGAGGAATTACAGAAATTGTGGGATAGTGTTTGTGACGATGAAAAGCGATGGTTGTCTTGCAAAACTCCCGGAAGTGCTAGGCGTACATTAAGAGAAAGATATTGTAGTAATCGAAAACAGTTTGATAAAATTAACCGGAAATATAAAAGGAAGCACCAGTTGCAAAAACAGTCTGAATTGCAGGAGAAGTTTGCAAATAATAGCAATTCCAGGGAGTTTTGGAAAGACATTGGTAGATTAGGAATGGCAAATGATAGGTTAGGGAAAATTCCATGTGAGGTACTAAGTGATTCTGGTGAGATTATAACAGATAAAGGCCATGTACTAGACAAGTGGAAATGTGACTATGAGCAGCTTTACAGTGTCGATGAGGATGGTGATAGTAATCATTTTGATGCAGCACACCTGACACATGTTAAGTCTGCTATATCTGGAAACCGGGATAATGTATTTAATGAGCGGGATTGCGTGGCTCTAAACGCACCAATTGGGCGTTTAGAGGTACATAATGCCGTTTACAGAACAAAGTTACATAAATCGACTGGATACGATGGCATACCTGCTGAGGTAATCAGAAATGAAACGTGTGTAGGTCTGCTGCATAAAATAATTTCCTTTGCCTTCGATTCGGGTAGCATTCCAAGCGATTGGAACAAAGGTATTATCGTGCCGATACCCAAGGGAGATAATAGCACCAGGGATCCACTCGGGTATCGACCGATAACTCTAATATCAATTCCTTGTAAAGTGTATGCTGATATTCTGAATTCAAGGGTAACCAATTGGCTCCAGGCTAATGATCTATTAAGTGACTGTCAGAATGGGTTTAGGAAAAAGAGGAGCTGTATGGATCACATATACTCACTGTACTCCATTATTAACAACAGGAAGAACAAACGTAAAAGTACATTTGTGTCGTTCATTGATGCACGTAAAGCATTTGATACAGTACAACGTGACTGTTTGTGGTACAAACTAATGACTATAGGCATGCATGGAAAAGTATTGAATGCAATACAGTCCCTATATCGTGATGTTTCCTGTGCAGTACGTGTAAACACTGATTTAACGGATTGGTTTGATGTTGGTCAGGGGGTGAAGCAGGGCTGTGTGCTATCACCTACGTTGTTTTCCATTTATGTAAATGACTTGGTAGATGTTATTAATGAACTACAGTGTGGTGTTGAGATTGATGGCGAGTTGGTTGCTGTAATGCTGTATGCAGACGATATTGTCCTGTTGAGTGAGACAGATACTGATATGCAACGTATGTTGGATGCTGTAAGTTTATGGTGCAAGAAATGGCGACTGTCTGTTAATGAAAATAAATCTCTGGTTATCCACTTCAGACCACCCTCACTCGGCAAGTCCAATTTCGTCTTCACATGTGCAGATAAAGCTATCAACACGGGGTCATCATACAAATACCTAGGTTTGTGGCTCAATGAGCACCTTGACATGCGATTCACTGTACGTGAAACCACAAAATCGGCTAGTAGGGCACTTGGAGCAGTATATATGAAGTTCATATCAAATGGTGGAATGTCACACGATGTCTACAATAAACTAATAGAGACCATTGTGGAGCCTGTGCTCTTCTATGGGGCATGTATATGGGGATTAAACACATATCCGTCAGTAAATGTAGTACTGAATAAGGCTTGTAGATATTTTCTAGGAACAGGTGGAAATACTTCCAATATAGCAGTAAGAGGTGATATGGGATGGACAACATGTCATGTCAAACAAACACTTGAATGTATTAGAATGTGGTGTCGTGTTGCTAACATGCCAGATAGCAGAATGACACACAGGATCCACAAATGGTCTTTATTACAAGGTAAAAGTTGGGAATCCAAAATGGTACGCTTAGCAAATGATCTAGATATGGCTAATATCCTGCTAGTTCAGAATCCAAGTAAACGCATGTGCATTGGAAAGGCTAAAGAAACCCTGCAATTGTCTGAAGAAAGGAAATGGTTTAATGGAATGATGGATGATAGCAAAAATGTCATTAATGGTAATAAGCTGCGCACTTACAGAAAATTCAAACACACTTTCGGCACTGAGTCTTATGTTAAAATCAAAATGAATAGGAACCAACGCAAGATATTAGCAAGATTTAGATGTGGTAGTCTCCCTTTACATATAGAAACTGGTAGATTCACCAGGCCTACAACTCCTTTAAACGAAAGATTGTGTAAATATTGCAAGTCGTCGTCTGTTGAAGACGAGGTACATTTTTTAACACAGTGTGATTTTTATGATGATTTAAGGGTAAGCCTGTTTGCATCAGCACGCTCTTTTAATGAACAGTTTGATACATTAAACCCATGTGACAAATTATGTGATATAGCAAGCAACACTGATTTGCAAGTTAAGTTAGCGAATACATTAATCTGCATGTTTCGAAGAAGACAATTTTGCATACTTTAATTTTTACAACACTGATTTGCAAGTTAAGTTAGCGAATACATTAATCTGCATGTTTCGAAGAAGACAATTTTGCATACTTGATAGACAACTAAATACTTTGTTAATTTTACTATTGTAATGTTGATCTTTTTATAACCATATATGTTTTAGGACGAAAGTTTTATGTTCCATTTTTAATGCAAAATAATCAGTGGGATGGTTTTCCCAGCATCTGTCTTAAACATGTACATAGTGTGAATAATACTGGTATTGTATTATTTTAGTCTTAGCTACATATACTGATATCAAATGTATTTGATAGTGTCTCATAAGCCATGTATGGCTGGGTGTCATTTTATGAGTTTGTATATTGTGTATTTGTTTTATATGTATTAATGACATGTGACACTTGAATAAACTATTACATACA
>JBEVXV010000388.1:0-2962 GCA_040505915.1 Sedimenticola sp.
AATCAGGTGCAACACGCCGGAACCACTCAGTTCACTGATATGCTCCAACTCCGGCCAGTGGCGACTGATCATCGCACCGAGCCGGTTGAGATTGGCCGTCTCCTCTCCGCGATATAGATCCAGCTCAGCAATTAGTGCATGTTGGTCACGCCGATGCTCAGAGTGTTCCTGCCAAAGCTGGGATATTCCTTCCAGGTGCAGGCGGCCAATATTGTAGGCTGCCTTGGCATCATGCAGGCTCGGAACACCATCAAAAACCTCGGCTGCATCATGCACTCGCTTAGGTGAAATTCGATATACTTCCACACCAAGTCCCCGGAGATAGTGGCGGAGGCTATCACCATAGGTGCCACTGGGCTCCATTACAGCCTCAATACGGCCCGTTGGTAGATGCCCCAATACCCTACCCAGGCTTCGTGTTTCACTTGGGTGCATCCACTTTACAATCCCTAATACCTCCTGCGTTGATGTCATCAGTGCGCCGTAGAACGCCTCTTTGGCCACATCAATGGCAAAGATCAAACGCTGACCTTCGACTTGCTCAGAAATCTTATCCCAATCGATACGTTGAATTTTTCTGGATTGATATCTACGCTTTTTCATAGGGGGTACCTCCCATGTTACAGTCGAGAAACCGTGATTTACGGCCTATACCTTTACTGTAGTTCTTGAGGGCCCCCTACTTACTCCTATGACGGATAGGATCGCCTCTAACGGTAGCTCGAAAGGCCCTTTTCTTATATAACTTTATAGCTGACTGGTGGAAATAGCTCCCAAATAGGTATAGCTGAATAGTTACTTGAGAAGTTACACAGATCGCTGGTCAGTCGTTGTTATGGACTCCAATGGTGCTGTTATTAGTGCTCTCTCTGGTATGCTTGGCTGAGTCGTTACGCAGCAACTCCAACTGCTCCAGGTATTGATCACTGACGTCGCCGGTAACGTATTCACCGCTAAAGACTGAGGTATCGAAATTGATCGCGTTGGCTTCGCCTTTCTTATTAACTGCATCGATCAGATCGGCCAGATCCTGAAAGATCAGGCGATCAGCGCCGATAATCTCTCCAATCTCCTCTTCGCTATGCCCATGGGCTACCAGTTCGGTCGCTGAAGGCATATCGATACCATAGACATTGGGGTAACGTACCGGTGGTGCTGCGGAGGCGAAGTAGACTTTTTTAGCACCCGCATCACGAGCCATCTGCACAATCTGCTGTGAGGTGGTACCCCTGACGATAGAGTCATCGACCAACAAAACATTCTTACCCCTGAACTCAGAGTAGATGGCGTTCAGCTTCTGCTTTACTGATTTTTTCCGCACCTGCTGACCGGGCATGATGAAGGTGCGGCCTATATAACGGTTTTTGATAAAACCTTCACGGTATTTAACCTTTAGCGTATTGGCTAATTGCAGCGCAGCGGTGCGGCTGGTATCCGGTATGGGGATCACCACATCGATATCATTATCCGACCACACCCGCATGATCTTCTTAGCCAGTTTGGTACCCATTCGGGAGCGCGCCTTGTGAACAAATATATCGTCAATAATGGAATCTGGGCGGGCAAAATAGACAAACTCAAAGATGCAGGGAGAGGATTTGGTATTGGTGGAACAGAGGCAGCTGTGCAGTTGTCCTGCCATATCGATGTAAACAACCTCCCCAGGCGCCAGGTCGCGTACCAGTTCAAACCCCTGGGCATCAAGAGCGACACTCTCCGAAGCGATCATATATTCAGTGCCCTGCTCCGCCTCTCTCTTACCATAGACCACTGGACGAATACCATGAGGATCACGAAACCCAAGCATGCCGTAGCCGATGATCAGCGCCACTGCAGCATAGCCGCCTCGGCAGCGCCGGTGAACAGCCGTTACCGCCTGGAAGACATCCTTCTCGGTGATACGCAGTTTGTTCTGGGCGTGGAGTTCATGAGCAAATATATTGAGCAGAATCTCTGAATCGGAAGAGGTATTGATGTGTCTCAAATCCTCCTGATAGAGATCATGTTTCAGCTCATCGGCATTTGTCAGGTTGCCATTATGGGCAAGGGTAATACCATAAGGTGAGTTGACATAAAACGGTTGCGCTTCAGCAGAAGATGCACAGCCCGCAGTGGGATAGCGCACATGTCCGATCCCCATATTCCCCTGTAGATCAATCATATGACGGGTGCGAAAGACATCCCGTGCCAAGCCGTTATTCTTACGCATATACAGTTTTTGGCCATCCATGGTGACAATACCTGCGGCATCCTGCCCACGGTGCTGCAATACCAGCAGGGCATCATAAATCGTCTGATTGACCTGACTGTTACCAAAGACTCCAACAATACCGCACATAATTTCTATCTCTCTCGCGAGCTATCTATCAGTCTGTTAGGCGAAGTTAAATCTATCGCCAATATCTGCCGGTAGTAGACCCCTTAGCCATATCGCCAACTCCTGAAAATGGGCGATTAGTTGGGACTCCTGCCACCAGGGATCATTGGGGAACGGAGTTAACCCCGCCATCAATACCAGTATGGCAATCAGCAGTGCTCCGCGAGCCGCACCGAAGAGTGCCCCTATAAGGCGGTCTGTACCACTAAGACCGGTTTTTTCCACTAACTGACACATAAGAAAATTGACCATGCCACCAACTATCAGCGTAGCAACAAAGATGAGCGCAAAAGCGGCAATCAATCGAACTGAGGGGAGGTTGATCCATTCAAGATGCAGCGCCAGATCGCGGAAGAACATCCAGGCAACCCAGAACGCCAGCACCCATACGGCCAGGGAGAGTGCTTCCTTCACAAAGCCTCGAACCAAGCTTATCAGTGAGGAGAGAACAATGACGCCGATGATGCCGTAATCAATCCAGATCATGCAATTGACCCACTGTTGTGAACATGAGGCGAAAGCCCCCTCGTGATGGTAATTGACAAGTCTATCAGAGCTGGGACAGCAGCAGAAGCCACAACAGGC
>JBEVXV010000389.1:0-3740 GCA_040505915.1 Sedimenticola sp.
ACGCAAGCGGCATTCGCTTCGTAGAAAAATAACAGTAGCGGAATGATAACAATAGACTTGCAGAGTCTATTTCTTGCTGCGGCAAAGTTAGTGGGCATTGAATACGATTCCTATAGGGTAGCTGGTGTAATTCAGCCACAGGTTAAGTAGTTTTAATTGCTTGACACAGGCATATTCTATACCAGCACTACCAATTCAACAATATCGATCCTCTTTCATGATGAAGGTAAGCGATCAATAAACCCCACCTTGTAGCAGAATCACACCACCGTTAAGCTTTCACCATCAAAGTTCCACGGCAACAGTGCTTCGATCTCTTCCAGACTCTGTGCCGCAGGCAGCGCTTTAAAATTAAGTTGCAGATAAGCATAGGGCTCCAGGCCATTGGCCTTGGCGGTTTCAATCAGGCTGTAGAGTGCACAGCACTTGCCTTGGCACCCCTGTCGGTGTCACTGAATAACCAGTTTTTTCTGCCGATGACAAAGGGCCGGATTGCATTCTCAGCCATATTGTTATCTATCGATAAGCAGTCATCTTCTGTCGTAGACCGCCAGCTTGCCCCAGTTCTTGTCCAGATAGCCCAAGGCGAGGAATAAGTCAGGTGGGCAAATGCCGGGGAAATGGGATCATGCAAGAGCGAAAGTCATACGGTCTGGGGCTGTAAATATCATCTGGTGTGGACTATGAAGTATCGATATTAGGTGTTGAGGCTTAAATTTGATCATTATAATACCTTGTTTACAAGGTGCTGGATAATATACAATTTCTTGTTTTTATAAGCTCCAGATTTCATCTGGGTCATTGGGTAAAGATTTACTCACTAGTTAACTGGTACATACGGCATCTCCTACGATGTAGTAGTTCTTATGTGTATCGAATTTTCAAGGCGTTATATGATTAAAATCAACGAAAGTTACCAAAAACTCCAAGCATCCTATCTTTTCTCAGATATAGCTAAACGGGTAAATGCCCACGTAGATGCAAACCCCGATGAGAAGATTATTCGCCTGGGTATTGGTGATGTCACGCGGGCGCTACCGGACGCTTGTGTCAAGGCATTCCATGCGGCAGTGGATGAGATGGCTAGTGATAGCAGTTTTCATGGGTACGGTCCTGAGCAGGGCTATGATTTTCTGCGAGAGGCCATTGCGAAGGGTGATTTTCAGTCCCGTGGTGCCAATATTGATGCCGATGAGGTGTTTGTCAGTGATGGTGCCAAGTGTGATTCCGGTAATTTTCAGGAGATCTTCTCTACTGATATCACGGTAGCTATCCCTGATCCGGTCTATCCGGTCTATGTCGATACCAACGTGATGGCCGGTCGCTCAGGTGATTGGAGTGAGGGGCGCTACCAAGGCTTTGTCTACTTGGATGGCAACCGCGAGAACGGCTTTATCCCTGACCTTCCTAAAGAGCCGGTGGATCTTATCTATCTCTGTTTCCCCAATAATCCTACCGGGGCGATGGTGACAAAAGAGCAGCTGAAACAGTGGGTTGATTACGCTCGTGATAACAAAGCGTTAATTCTTTACGATGCGGCTTATGAGGCATTTGTACAGGATGAGAACCTGCCTCGCTCTATCTACGAGATTGAGGGTGCCCATGAAGTGGCGATTGAGTTCCGTAGTCTCTCCAAGACTGCTGGATTTACCGGCACCCGTTGTGCCTACACGGTGGTACCGAAAGCCTGTATGGCCTATACCGAGTCCGGTGAAAAAGTCTCCGTGCATTCCCTGTGGAATCGGCGTCACACCACTAAGTTCAACAGTGTCTCCTATCCTGTACAGCGCGCTGCCGAGGCAGTCTACAGTGCTGAAGGCCAGGCCCAGGTGAGGGAGTTGATCTCTTACTATATGAATAATGCTGCCTATATCCGTCAGAAGATGGAGGGATTGGGTTTCGACTGCATTGGCGGTGAAAACTCACCCTATATCTGGGTGGATGCCAAAGGCAGCTCTTGGGACTTCTTTGATAAACTGCTCAACAATGCTGGTGTTGTTTGCACGCCGGGTGCTGGGTTTGGCACCTGTGGTGAGGGTTATATCCGCATCAGTGCCTTCAATAGTCTTGATAATGTTCAGGAAGCGATGGAGCGTATTGCCAAGGCGTTGTAATATCCATCTTTTCCTGATCCGTAGGGCGCATCGCTGACGCCTTTATGGCTGGCCGTGAAGGGTGGTGTTTGACTACCTTTCGCGGCCAAAACCGTTTATGAACTCAGTTTTTCATGGTTTTCGCTACGGAGTGGTTGCGAATGCCTATGTAAATGTACTTTTCGACTCTTATATCACCGTTTTAAGCAGGTAGTTAACGATGCCGATGACCAATGATTTCCAGAACCGTCTCTCCCCAATAGTAGGGAGTATTGCCAAGCACTACGGAACCCCCTTCCATATCTATGATGAGAAGGGGATGCGTGAGACTGGCCGGGCGATGATAGAGAAATTCTCAGGCATTGAGGGGTTTCGGGAGTACTTTGCGGTCAAGGCAAACCCCAATCCACGCGTCATGGATATCATGGCCTCCATGGGATTTGGTTTTGACTGCAGCTCGGTGGCCGAGCTCTTGCTCAGCCGGGGGCTTGGTGCACAGGGCGAGTCGATCATGTTTACCTCCAATAATACCAGTCAGGATGACTTTGCCGCTGCGGCCGCTGATGGTGGCTGTGTCCTTAATCTGGATGATATCTCTCTGGTGGAGAAAGTACCGGAGATGCCGGAGCTTATCTGTTTCCGTTACAACCCGGGGCAGCGACGTACCGGTAACAGCATTATCGGTACGCCGGTGGAGGCGAAGTATGGTGTTACCCATGACCAGTTGCCGGAGGCGTATCGGCTGGCTATGGCGAGAGGTGCCAAACGTTTCGGTCTCCACACTATGCTGGCCTCCAATGAGCTGGACTACAGCTACATGGTTGAGACAGCACGGACACTGCTGGAGCTGGTGGAGTGGATCTCTGGTGAACTGGGTATTACCTTCGAGTTTATCAATATTGGCGGTGGCCTCGGTATTCCCTACAAACCGGAAGATGAGGCCCTTGATATCGACTCCATGGCAAAAGAGATAACCGAGCTGTTTGATGACTTCAAGTCACGTAACCGCTATGCGCCGAAGATGTATATGGAGAGTGGACGTTACTTTGCCGGCCCCTATGGTGCGTTGGTAACCACCGCGATCAACCGCAAGGAGATCTATCGCACCTATGTGGGAGTGGACGCCTGTATGTCAGCGTTGATGCGTCCCGGCATGTACGGAGCCTATCACCACATCACCGTGCCGGGTAAAGAGGATAGGGAGCAGGAGGTTGTTGATGTTGCAGGCTCTCTCTGTGAAAATAACGATAAGTTTGCTATCCAGCGTTCTCTGCCGAAGATGAAGGAGGGGGATATCCTCTGTATTCATGATACTGGTGCACATGGCCATGCTATGGGTTTTAACTATAACGGTAAGGTGCGCCCGAAGGAGCTGTTACTGCGTGACGATGGCAGTGTTGAGTTGATTCGTCGGGAGGAGACGCTGGATGATCTGTTTGCCACACTTCAATTTAATAATGATGTTTTTACCCCTTGATTTGACCTGCTACAAGGGAGCGCTACTGAATTAAAGTTGGATAGAGAACAA
Source organism: Sedimenticola sp. (assembly GCA_040505915.1). Lineage (GTDB taxonomy): Bacteria > Pseudomonadota > Gammaproteobacteria > Chromatiales > Chromatiaceae > Vondammii. Next base: position 3,622 of record JBEVXV010000389.1, read on the forward strand.
AGCCGCCTAAATATCTGAAATAATTGCCTCCTCAGCAAAATCTGTGGGTCATGGGCGGTGTGGGCAGATTCCCAAGTGCATGATATAAGGCGATTTCTGCGCCCCGATAGGTGCGAAAT
>JBEVXV010000390.1:0-13126 GCA_040505915.1 Sedimenticola sp.
ACTTGAACAAAAATAAGGGTCAACACGTGTTCGGTGATTTTTTAGGGGTTAAAAAAAAAACCGGATTTTTGTAAAAAATCATGAAATTTGAACACGGAATTTTAAAAAATTCTACATCCGGGCATACCGTCACAATTGATTGATGAAAGCAAATGGCGTAAATTAAAAATGCGTGGTTTTCAATTGTACTTGATGCAGATGGTCAATACTAATCAAATACACCATTTTATTCCGTCAACTTCCACCGATTTAACCTAGTAACAGTTCAAACGTGAAAGCAAATGGCGCACACTCGGAACAAGGGGATGCAACTGTATAGAATAAAGTGTCGTTTGTGTGTGTTCCAGCGGATAAATCGCTGTTAAAACAACTGGGTTCGCACTGCAGAACGGTAATCTACTTGTGAAACCCCGTTACCCTATGCATTAATGCATAATATGACTAAATAAAAACGGCGCCAAATGCTTTCTAGTCATATAATATATGTTTTCAGCATGCTATTGGTGCACTAATTTGTATTCTTACTACATTTGCTTTCCATCAATTGTGACGGTATACCTTTAAAGGTATATGGCCTCACATAAAAAGCAAATGGCGTCAAAATATTTTATTATTTTAGTAATATTTTACATAAATCAGTACCTTCATACTAATCAAATGCACTAGTTTATTTTGTTAAATTCCGCTGAATTAGGCCAATCCAATTAATTCAAATGGTAAAGCATATGGCCTCTCTCCGTTAGCAAATGACGAAACATCCCAATGTTGCAAAAACAGACGCATTTACAAAGTATGCATTTAGCAAAGCAAATGGCGAAAGCGTCACTATCCAGTAATTGATTACTAAAAACAATATATTTACATATATTAGCCACATATACGTTTTAAAACGGATGTAATCGTTTCATAATAAGGCACTGAGTTAATTTAGACAATAAAAACAATTGATGCCATTTGCTTTTTATGTAAGGCCATATCCTTTTAATGAAAGCACTGATCTAGCACTATTGTATACATCTATGTGAAGTAATACATGCATTTGAAGTAATACATGTTAAGTAATACATGTACATTTGAGAACAACCTAAACATTGAATATATACAGATTGTAAAGTATTATATCTGAAGAATTGCTGGGTGACCAAAACTGGAAAGTGATAACTAAGATGGTTAAAGCTTTTCTATGAGAGAGATGTGTGTTCTAAAAACAAAAATGCAAAATAGTTCTGATTATCAAAATTCTGCAAAGTTACTTGTATAATATCCACAGTAGCATTATAATATCTGTACGAATTGGAACCATTCATAGATTTAATCACCCTGTCCGTTATACGATAACACAGTAAAATGAAATGCTCAGCTCGCAGCATATACTTTTGTAGATAAATAATAATGCAACATACATGTATAATGAACTTGACTTGTTCAAGCTTGACATGTTCGCACATGAACCATTGCTTGTACATGTATATTTATATTTCAAAAATACATCTAGAATAAATGTTGTTTTGTATGTACATCAATTATAATCTCCTGCAATGAAACAAAATTTGTATGTCCCGGCACTGGGTGGGATCGTGAAAGGTTAAAGCATCGGCGTATGCTCGGGTAAAGGCCCGCTATTCCCAGGGTCGGAGGAGGATTTCCATTGACTGATGCATAATTACCAGTATGTATAAGGCTACACAGTCACAGTCGGTACAGTGCAAGATTTGGATGCTCGTGAGAGTTGTAAGACCAGAACATGTTAAAGGCATAAATTATGGCCTAACATAAAAAGCAAATGGCGTCAAAATATTTTATCACCTGAAATAAGTCAGTACCTCGATGGTAATCAAATGCACCAGTTTATTTCGTAAAATTCCGCTGAATAAAGCCAATAATCCAATAGGTTCAACGGGTAAAGCAAATGGGGAATATTCGTTGGCAAATGGCAAAACATCACAATCTTGCGATTCTCCTGATATGAGTTTGGGTGAAATTGTAACGATAAAAACGCTTGCGGGATGTTCCAGAAGTGTAATGCAACTGTTAAAAGTTGATTCAGGCAGAACAGACTACAGAAACAAACGTATTTGCAAATTATGCATTTTGAAAAGCAAATGGCGAAATTGGAAGTGATGCACGTTACTGTCAAGTAATTGGCTAATGAAAACAATATATTTATCTATATTAGCCACATATAAGTATTAAAACTGGCGGGTAGAATCGTTTCATAATAAGGTACTGATTTATTTTAGACAATAAACATTTTTGACGCCATTTGCTTTTTTTATGTAAGGCCATATCCTGTTAAGGCACTTCATATCGTCTGAAGAGATTTCAACTCTTGCACTATAATCAGAGTTCAGTTCGTTAGACCATTACCCACACGGTATACATAAATAATTATGTAATCAGTAATTGGATCAACTATTCTATATTTAGCGATATGCGTAGTAATACACCTGTACAGCTTTTTAAAAAGTTAATATCGAAATCGAGGTCAAGTCAGTTTTCTCATTTCTCTGCAAGAGTCATTGCGACACTCATCTGAAATGTCTACATATATACTTTTGCGGAGAAATGAGAAAACTGAGTTGACTGACACTCACTGAGTCAGGAACGAACGTTGGCATCGTCGTTCTCATGCCCAGTCGACGATCATTTGCACAATGCAAGGGTAACATTTGACACTGGCATACCAATTTAAGTGATGTAGTGGGAGAAATTGGTGTGGGGCGATATGACAAACATACAGGAACGAGAATCGACAGTCCAATTGGACCCACCCTCATAATCAGTTCAGGATCTGAATGTAAAGGGACTGAGTCTTATATCAGGGTCCAGATGGTCAACATAGTAATTAACGTTTATACAGTGCATCTGAATCATACCAATCAACAGCACCAATTTCTTTTTTTTAATTCTATTGCGTTTAGCCTATATGCCGAAAATAGTATCTGGAAAAGCAAATGGTGTAAAGTCTAGAAGAGACGTTGTAATGTCTCTAAATTGTGATTTTTCTATCTTTAAATAAGCTTTCGACAGTAAAAATGCACGTGGGCACTGCAGAACATTATAATTTATTACTATCGCCATAAAAGTAAATATATATGAGTGGTATTGGAAAAGTATGGATATTATCGTAATAACCATTCTCTAAAGCAAATGGCGAAATCTATGGAGCGTTAGTAACGCTTCCAATTTGGCGATCTTATATATGTGTGTCTCAGCCATCATAAAACATTTTCAACTGCAGTAAAGTGTGGTATGGGTTCATAATCATGATACCAAATATTTGCCACGAAAAAATTATATATTTAAAAGTTACGCCATTTGCTTTATATATAAGATTCAGTCACTTTAATACACGTAATTGTCTCTTACATGGTGTGATATCTAGATGAGAGATGAGAACCTGAGGGTTAAATAAGTATGTGGCTGTCAGATTTGTTCACCACTCATGTACATCATACATGAAAAGATACACATTTGTATTCACTATATTTCAATATTATATATATATATATATATATATACTGAACAAAACTAGAAACGTCCCTCCATATTTGGGGTACGACAGCGGGAACACGATATGAGGTGCAGTAACAAAGTATGCGTGAAAATATTCATCATTCAATTGTGGATGCCAACCAATCAACACCGCACTAATACTTAGACTAAAAAATGTCAACCACGGTGATTCAGTTCAGAAGCACACTTTGGCATACACATGGACTATTGTGCGTGTCGAGCCCCGTGCACTGCCTAAAAACTTTCAAAATTCAAAATTATGGGCATCTAAAAAGATGGACGTTTCTACTTTTGCTGAGTATATATATATTACATGCAGGGTGACCATTTGCCCGGAATTTTCCGAGCAAGCCCGGAATTATGACTATTTGCCGGAATCCAGTTGAATGCCCGGAATGTTGAGACAGTTACAGACATAATATATTCGGGGTGCATACAAATTTAAAAACAGAAAGTATATGGCCTTACATAAAAAGCAAATGGCGTCAACATATTTCATTATTTTAAATAAACCAGTACCTTCATACTAATCAAATGCACCAGTTTATTTTGTCAAATTCCGCCGAAATAGGCCAATAATCCAATTAGTTCAAATGGTAAAGCATATGGCCTATCTCCGTTAACAAATGGCGAAACATCACTATATTGCGTTTCTCCTGAGTTTGCGTGAAAGGTTAAGGATGAGAACGCTGGCTGGAAATTCTAGAAGTGTAATGCAACTGTTAAAAGTTGACTCCGGCAGAACAGACTACAGAAACAGATGTATTTACAAATTATGGATTTAGGAAAGCAAATGGCGAAATAAAAGGTGACGCGCATCACTATCAAGTAATTGACTACTAAAAACGATATATTTACGTATATTAGCCACACATACGTTTTAAAAAAAGTGGAATCGTTTCACAATAAGGCACTGACTTATTTTAGACAATACAAACAATTGACGCCATTTGCTTTTTGTGTAAGGCCATATCCTTTTAAAAAATCAAGTTGTTCAGTTTCATACAGTCTTTAGTACATGTTGTTATCAATTACTATACTATTAATGTTTACATGTTTTTTTTGTCATTCGCACGCTTAAATTTTATATTTTTTTAACTGCCAGGAATTTATTTTAACTGCCAGGATTTTTTTTTAAAGTGGTCACCCTGTACATGTAAACAAACTAGACAAGGTCAAGCGATCCCTGGAAATCGTTGAACACAACTACCAGACAAGTACATCGCGAACAGGGTTTTATTCCGTTCGTTCATCTGTGTCACAGACTGTGTCAAAATAGACACAGTAAATGACACAAACGCCACCTAGCACCGGCTTAAGCGCTACTCAACGTACAAAGGTACACATAAACACTGAGAGTGAAAACATGCACAACTGTCGGAATGACAGTAGTGCTCAACGACCAACAAGGATCGGAAAATAATAACAGCATTGATAGAAAGCACGGGGAGACTTTTTACAGCCGCCACACTGCACACACTACAGAGCTGTGATTATAAACAAACTAGACAAGGTCAAGCGATAAGCATGCTACATCTGTAAACACTTTGCCCACTTTGTTTTTTCTTAGTCCTTTACAAAAGTATAACTTGTCAGAGTTCACAAAATATACTTTTGAGAGAACTGTAGTTGAGTATGTTGATACAATAATTTGTAAGGATAAACTGGATACTACATAGTTTGTGTTACTTGCTAAATATTATGGCATGCATATCTCAAATGCTCATTGAGACTGTTCAAATGAATGGTCAAACTTTTTAAACATGTAAAATAGAGTCGATTGAACACTTTAAAGTTGATAGGCCACCGCTCCCCGGTGTGTATTACGAAATGCTACTCGAACTGGCTCCGCTATGTGAATCTCTCGTTGCGTACACTACCTGATTGTGGACGTTAACCGGTGTGTATAACAAAATGCTACTTGAAGTGGCTCCCCTGTGTGAATGTCTCGTCGCTTATTCAACATGGTCGGGCACGTTCCCCGGTGTGTATTACAAAATGGTACACGATGTGGCCCCGCTGTGTTAATGTATTTACGCATACCCCCACTTGATTGTGGACGTTCCCCGGTGTGTATTACAAACTGCTACTCGAAGTGGCTCCTCTGAGCGAATATCTTGTCACATAATTATTTATAATATTAGTACATACTTGTGGACGTTCCCCAGTGTGAAGGACGAGACATTCACACAGGGGAGCCACTTCAAGTAGCATTTTGTTTACACACCGGTGAAAGTCCACGATCAGGTAGCGTACGCAACGAGACATTCACATAGAGGAGGCAGTTCGAGTAGCATTTTGTAATACACACCGAGGAGCGTCCCAAAGCAAGTGAATATGTGCGACCAGTAGACATTTAGAAAGTGGAGCCAACTGTAGTCGAATTTTGTAGTACACACTGCGGAACATCCACAATCATGTAGGGTTTGCGAAAACACATTCACACAGAGGAGCCACTTCAAGTAGCATTTTGTAGTACACACCGGGAAACGTCCCCAATCATGTTGTGTACGTAAACATGTATTCACACAGAGCAGCCAGTTCGAGTAGCATTTCGTAATACGCACCGGTGAACGTCCACACTCACATGGTGTATGCGACAAGACATTAATACATGGGAGCTTCTTCGAGTAGCAGTTTGTAACTCGCACCGGGCAACGTCTACAATCATGTAGGATATGCGAAAATACATTCACACAGAGGAGCCACATCGGGTAGCATTTTGTAGTACACACCATGGACCGTCCACAATCATGTATATGCGACAAGACATTCACCACGTTCCCCGGTGTGTATACACTTCGAGAATAATTTTGTTATACACACAGGTGAACATCCACAGTCAGGTAGCGTACGCGACAAGACATTCACACAGAGGAGCCACTTCGAGTAACATTTTCTAATACATACAGGGAACATCCACAATCATGCTGTACGCATGAGGCAATACATTCATACAGAGGAGCCCCTTCGAGTAGTATTTTGTAATACACACAAAGAACATCCACAATCAAGAAAATGTATCCGACTGCATACTCCACTTGATTGTGAAAGTTCCCCGGTGTGTATTACAAACTGCTACTCGAAGTGGCTCCTCTGAGCGAATATCTTGTTATTTATAATATTAGTACATGTACATGCTTGTGGAGGTTCCCCAGTGTGAATTGCAAACTGCTAATGGAAGAGGTTCGTCTGTGTGAATGTCTTGTCGCATACACGATATGGTTATGGACGTTTCCCGGTGTAGTAGAAAATGCTACCGGAAGTGGCTCCACTTTCTGAATGTCTAGTCGGATACATTTTCTTGATTGTGGATGTTCCTTGTGTGTATTACAAAATACTACTCGAAGGGGCTCATCTGTATGAATGTATTGCCTCATGCGTACAGCATGATTGTAGATGTTCCCGGTGTATATTACAAAATGCTACTCGAAGGGGCTCCTATGTATGAATGTATTGCCTCATGTGTACAAGATGATTGTGCACGTTCCCCGGTGTGTATTATAAAATGTTACTCGAAGTGGCTCCTCCGTATGAATGTTTTGTCGCGTACGCTACCTGATTGTGGATGTTCACCGGTGTGTATAACAAAATTATACTCGAAGTGGCTTCCCTTGGTGAATGTCTTGTCGCATATACATGATCGTGGACGTTCCACGGTGTGTATTACAAAATGCTACTCGACGTGGCTTCTCTGTGTGAATGTCTTGTCGCATATACACCCACCATTACCATGAATTCCCTGTTCTATTGTGTTAGGTTCGGCAAGTTGGCCAACACTCATAGAAACCCTACTGCAGTTTAAAATGTTTTCGTGTCAATTTTCACACGGCAATACGGTTCTGGAAGCCCAGCTTGTTTCGCTTGGACACATTTCAAGATTGACTTCATCATCCGCTTGAACTGTGATCCATGTGCGGGACCTGTGTAACCTTTGAGATGGCTGACAGCATGCACAATTTCATGCACGACCGTTTTCAACAAATCCTCCGGAGTAGAATGCTCTTCAAAGAAAATTACTATGAAGAATTCATTATGCCGTGGCACATGATACGTTACTCCTCTCATTTTCTTGTTATCGGAGAATTCTTTGCGATACTCATCCACTTTCAAGCACCCGATATGGTTATGGCATTCAGGAAGGGTTTCCTCGTGTGTGGTGTTGATGGCATCGTATAACTCTTGTATTTCAGTCGTGTGATTGTCTTGTGTCGCCATTTCTCTGAGTTTAAGGATATCAACCAAATCGGCAACCTTCCTATCTTCCTCGGATTTCAGCTTATCCGTGCATGCAGTACATGTCCATGTCTGTCCAACTATGTCTCCACTGACACAATGTTCATGGAACCATTGCTTGCACTCGGTGCATTCGACCATGGGACGACCATCAGGTGGTAATCTACACGTGCAGTACACTTTCACCTCCCATTGGTACAGTGGTTGTTGAGGATTGCCAGTGGGGACTGACTTGCTGATTGTCTTCACGAAGCTTGAAATGTCGTCCGTCTGTATGCTGTGTATCAGAGCTGGTCGCATCAGTTTCTGATTGTATGTGACAGTTCCAGGTTCGATACCCTCACACACGGCTGCTGCGTTTGCAATAGCAAATAATCCACAATCAAATCCCTCTGCTTGCTGTTGCACTTCGTGTACAGTGAAAAACAGATTCCCAGTCGGTCGGCGCAGTTTGCAAGCGATTTCAGCTAGCTCTGGCGGATAACTGACCCTCAAACGATTGTCCTTCTCGCTCAAGCGAAGCATACTGTCGTACACGAAGACTTCAAATGGTAACGCGTTTACGTTGGATATCGTTACCCAGTGATTGTCTCTTAGGCATATTATTTGCACAAATCGAGACTGTGATCCCAATGACTCATGACCAAATGCCAAAGTTATTGTGTCGGTTAATCCACCGATATCCGGGTATTGGTTTTTCAACAGGATCATCGCTGCATTGATAACTTTATCATTCAGCCAATAACCTTCTTCAATCAGTTTTCGGTCCTTCTTCTGAAGGTACAAATCGAATTTCCAAGGGTGTTCTTCATCTGTCATGGGTTGAACTCGAACAGTTGTACAATCAATTGGATTTTCGACGGTTCCAGACTCTTCAACTACTTCATTCTGTCCTGCGTCGTCGGATCCAACGGCATCCACTTTCATCACAACCACTTCATGTTCAGTATTTTCCTTTCTTTGCGCACTATCTACTTCTACGTCCGTCAGGTGTATCTTTTTCTGTGATGGCTCGCTACTTTCATGTACTATTTTTCGTTTCATAGGCGGATTCTTATTAACCTTTCTCTTATCAAGCTTTATACAACCATTCCTGTCCCTGGAGACGTCGAAACCATAACTTGCTTTGATTTCAGCAATCATTGCTTTATTCAGACGTGTGTTATGCACGTCCACGTTGCATCTAAACAGAAAAACGTGGTTCACGGGCTGCATTTCATTAAGATATCGCATGTCGTGATTGTATTTCGTATGGAGCTGTTCGTCCTTTTGACTGTTTAGTCTTCCTTTCAGTTCCTTGACATGTGTAATGCGTCTCAATACTTCTACTTCTTTCTTCACATTTCCCTCATGGAAGCGATCAAACAAACACAGGTGAGAATCACTTCCAGAAACTGGATGGGCAGCAGCAGATTTGTCACATTCTTGGCTACGGTCCGTGTCAGTCAACCATGGTAACGATATGTTCAATTGTCCATTCTTGGCCTTCTTGACGTTTTCTGCAGTAGCCTCTGCCACCATACCATTGAATGGTCGAAACATTCCGTCCGCTCTTTTGTTGCCATGGGCAACCAGAATGTTAGCCATGTCCGACACAACAATGTTCGGCTGATGTTGCATGGACAGTAAGATGTCTACATAATCACGTGGGCTTTCCGCTCTTAGTACAAACTTCAAGCAGTATATGATCCCATGAGGGCACGTCCCAGACACCCATCCACCAGATTTTCCCCATAACTTACTGAAGGCTTTCTTAAACTTTTCATTATCTTTGCATATTGCCACCTTGATGTTCGATATCATCTCAAATTTTGTTCCCTTCGCCTTAGACCCCAGCGACTTTGCAAATGTTTCGACCTCTTGACGCGATGAGTGTTGCAACAACTCGAGCAACCTTTCCTCTGTGATTTCCCGACAATCACCTTCTAATTCATGATTTTGCTTATTGACCTTTCGATGTTCGGTGTTCATCACTAGAGACCCTCTTCTTGTATTTTTTCCGATGAAGGGTGACCATTCAAGCAAGGTTGGCTTTATAGAGTATGCCGGAACATTGCGCATTGGGAATCCTCGTAGAACCATTGCAAGCTCAACCTTGCGCCAATATGCTTCACAGTCCACTGTATCTGCGTTGTTCATGTCGTATTCGTCTGGGATGTCAAGCTCCGAAAGAGGGTTATCAAAAGCAACCTTCTTGTTGAGATCCATGATCAATGTTGTTGGGTGGTAACCGCAAAGGTTACAGCTGAACTCGTATGAATGATCACAGAGACTTTCATAATGTAGATATGCATTTAGTATTGTCTGTGTATTCAGCTTTCTATCCAACCGCCTCTCTAAAACCTTTACAACACTGCCAATTGGCAGATGTTCCTGAAGCGAGTCCCTAAGGTACTGGCATACATCGATGTCAATCAGTAGCGTGTCGTTGAAGTTGTGGATTCCGCTGCAGTATTCCTGATACCTATAGGCTACACCACAAACAAAACACCGTTTGAAAAATGTTTCTACGTTGTCTGTAACGTTGTTTAAACTGACAATGTACGCCTTTGATGTAATTCGAATTGGTTTCGACAGAGGATTGTTACAGTAATGGCAATCTCTTTCCGTTGGGATTAACTGTTTTGGGACAGCGGATGTTGTAACACTGTCACTTGGTATTTTCTTACAATCATGTATGTACTCGCACATTTTTGATACTATGTCTATATCCTCCGGAGGGTATGTTGTAATACATTTCTGAGAGCTCTCGTCCGATTCATTACATGAAGTAATCTTTGGTAGTGGATTTTCGAATAAATTTATATGGTCGCCACTTCGGAATGTGTCCAGCATTTGTTTCTCAGACAAATACCAAAGGCATACATGTTTGTGAATACATGATCGTTTGCGCCTACAACATCGGCAATCTAGTGTACCCGTTGCTAGATCGGCAGTGAGAACGATTCTACCGAGCTTGGCATAATAGTTACCTGTATCATCTAGGACCGAAAAATGGACGTATCTTTCTTTTTCATTAACAGCCACTATGGTTTCCACATGTCGTTTTTGAGCCAAAGCATTCATGTTTTTGCAGGCTTCTATTGATTCATCTTTTAGCAGCTTGTAACATCCATCATGCGACAGATCAGTCAGTGCGCTCTCGGTCAATTGTATTTTCTCGGGAAAGACTGGAGTCACAGACACCTTTCGCAGGTGTTCACATTCGGATGACTGGACACCACTTTGCCATGCCACCCTCATGTAATCCATGCATTTATTATTTTCACATTCGACGCACACGTTCCCATTTGACAAGTCTTTCCGAACATGAATTGGAAATCCTATGCCGCCATGCGAGCTTCTTTTCACTAGATATATACCACCATTTTCATCCACACATGTTGCCTCCGATGTTACGTCTTCCTCGTGCATTTTTCTACAATGCCTTGCAATGCTGTTGGGATGCATGGATTTCCCACAATGAGTACATTCTACTGGCATGGGATTTCCTTTTCTGGCTCTCGGCGTTGTTGTTTTTTCTTTCTCACTTAACACTTCAACACTTTCTTCAACTACTTCATACTGTCCTGCGTCCTTGGATCCAACGGCATCCACTTCCATTACAACCACTTGATGTTCAGTATCTTCTTCTTTGTCATTTCGACCTAACATGTGTTCGTCGTCAGATTTCTCACCATGTGCCTGCTTATTGACGTGTTCGGTATCTTCTTCTTTGTCATTTCGACCTATCATGTGTTCGTCGTCAGATTTCTCACCATGAGCCTGCTTATTGACGTGTTCGGTATCTTCTTCTTTGTCATTTCGACCTATCATGTGTTCGTCGTCAGATTTCTCACCATGTGCCTGGTTATTGACGTGTTCAGTATCTTCTTCTTTGTCATTTCGACCTATCATGTGTTCGTCGTCAGATTTCTCACACTGTGCCTGCTTATTGACGTGTTCAGTATCTTCTTCTTTGTCATTTCGACCTAACATGTGTTCGTCGTCAGATTTCTCACCATGTGCATGCTTATTGACGTGCGTTTTAAATGACACTCTGCCTATTACCGTCGCTGGACACGTGGGACAGTGATAGTGGGATTTTATGCATTTGCCAGATTGTTCATGTTTCTTCTTACATGGGTAGCATGGTTTATCTCCAATGGAGATAACCCGTGACGCATGACTCTGAAGAAAATGTCTGTTACACTTGTATGTCTTTTGAAATATTTTACTGCACAGTGTGCAGTGTTTGTGAGATACTTGAACCTTGCAATCTGCATGCAGATCGCTGTTACACTTTACGAAACATTCCTCATCCATGTTCCTGTATATTGGAGGCACGTCTGGTTTTACGTCATATCTGTGTGCGTTTGCTAGTAACAAGGTCGATCAAATTGATGTTAAGTCCGCAATTACATTGGCGGATGGTTGGGTTGATTTTATCCATGATGAATAAAACACATTGTGTGAATATAGTCTTATACATGCATTTCTAGGAGATCATCGGTATAATTGTTCTCAGTGTCCCGTCCAGATGTTGATAATTGGGAAACCGTCGCACACTGCCGGCCTCAATCCTCTGCATCAATTTAATTCGCAACAGAAGAACGGCACCAGCGCCATGCATCTGAAAAAAGTAGAAGCACCTATCACAAGTCGCACAATTTTAGTTGTGGTAGATAGCCAGGTATCAGCGTAGAAATGTGCAAATCACAAAGAAATAAAAATAGACATTACACACCGAATTATATTAAACTACATGTGGGATTTGTTCTAAAAACAGTTACATTGTTTATTCATTCATTTTTTAGGGAAAAAATACAGTAAGGAATATATGGATCTACACCATCATAAACGCCTTCCAATCATCAAAATGTGCCAGCGATATGTACAATGCATGCTATTGTGTCAGTCGAAGTTAGAGACTATGTTTGAGATCAGAATCATATGCGTTTGTGATACTATGCTATGTATGACGTACTCAGCGTTTTTACACATTATAATTATATGCTTTGTCGGATCTACATGGTATGTAAGGTTGTTGCTTTTCCCACTTTCCAGTATACACCAGGCGTGCCTCAAGGACACGTTCGAAAAGTACTTTAAATGGATACATAGAGGATCTTACATGAGTGATAGTTTAATATGATATTTATTAAACAAGTTTACTGAGTTGATAAGCAACGAGGCTCCGCCGAGTTGCTTATGAACTCAGTAAACGAGTACAGACAGTATTTTTCGTTTCTTCTAGTGAATGGCAGCCATTGCCAAATCACCACGTCATCTCACATAACAATTCACAAGAAAACCAAGTCCATTTCGACGTCAAAATTGTTCTACAGTGAACAACTGTATCGTATATGAATTTAAATGGTGCAATATGATGTCT
>JBEVXV010000391.1:0-7278 GCA_040505915.1 Sedimenticola sp.
TATCGAAGTTTATTACATTTTTAACTAGTAACAACGAAGAATAACAATTAACTTTGAACAAACTGTAATGTTGTGAATTAAAACTTTGTTAACATCAAATTCAGCTATCAATTTACGCCAAGACCGAATGAACACGATTGCTGTTCGCATAAAAGAGACACATGCAAAATGACATCACTGTATACTTATACTCACCGACAAAAGATAGTACACAGTCCGGAAATATAGCATTATTTCAAACTGTGATATATTCCGTAACTGATTTCGGAAGTTGACGAAATTTACAGAGCAAATGCGGAATTCCATTTCGCATTTGCTCTGAAAATTTCGTCAACTTCCGATGCCATTCATGGAATATATCACAGTTTGTTTATACTGCTGTATTTCAGGAATGTGTACTATTTACTTATATTTAAGGGTGGGAATTGGCTCGACTGTGTACTATCTTTTGTCGGTGATTATATATTCAGTACATCTACATTTGTAGCTATTGCATTCAAATGAAACCGCTTGCCATTTGCGACCACTGTAAATCCAGGTAATGCCAGATAATGCATTATCTGGGGAGTCTGGTCAGATCAGAACCTTCCTAGCATGTTCACTTATACCATGTCTATTTCCTAGGCATTAATGGTGCTAAACTGCATGCTGCAATGAAATAAGTTTGTTCCGCCTTTGGCATGAATTTCAGCATACTAATTATGTCCTTCTTTTTGTCATTAGATATGCCTTCGTGGTGAGACACTGCACTTATGATTGGCCACTTGAACGGAGTTCCCGTCCTAGTTTGTTGACCTCTTATGGACGTGTGATGGGTGGTATCAGAGAACGACGTTTTATAGTCAATATGCAAGGGTTCGTCTCTCGATATGTGTAACCATTTCACTTTTGAATATGGGATGTCACCGAAATGAAAGGATTTGGATGACCGCTGATAATTCAGAAATTTTTCAGAATTCAATTGCAGTATCACGGAATGATCCGGTCGAACCCTTTTTAGAACACGAACAAGCGATAGTGGACTATAAACATCAGAGATACGGAGCTGTTTTTCTATGTGACTATGTATGTTGTCGACTTCCTGAATTGAGGAATGGCCCGGGGTGCAGAATTTCTGAGTAATGTGTTTGACATTTGGATGATTTCTCATAAATGACTTCAATGCAAATGACATGATTGAGTTTCTGTTTTGAGGAACGCACGAATCCGACCATAACGTGATACTCTCTGTTTCAGGATACTCCTCTGTAATTGTATGTAATATTGTACACAGCGCACTGGCAATCTGGTTTGACCCTCTCCCTGATATGTGTTCGTTCCATAACGCGTTGTAAGCTTTTTTGTTCTTCGAACAATGACCGGTTAGGTTGAAGACATTCAGTTTTCTTTTGTAATAAAAGTTTCCAACGTTAGACCTTGGGCACGTCAGGACATTTTGAAGATCAAAACAAATAACCAATTTATTTTTATTGTTTCTGTCAGATTGACGCTCAGTATGTGTAGCTGTTTTATCACTGCAATGATCTTCAAACTTCTTGTTTTTGCTTGAATCAGTATTCTCAGAATTTCTATTTACGTTATATACTTTGAATTCTTCACATGTCACACCTATCCTTTTTTGGTACATGAAATCCGATGTTGTATTCAGTGTTGAAAATGTATCTATATATATGTTTTTTCAACGGTACTATATGTCGCTCCTCACACCTTTCTATGTATAAATTATACATTTTATTCACTGAAAGGTCTGCCTCAAGGTATTCGCGTTTCGTTGTAGCGCGACAATAATGCGATGGGATTCGCGGGAATGATGCTATATGGTCCTTTATAACCTGTCTAGCCTCTTCCGGAATGAATTTTTTTCGGTGCTTTCCTCTATTGTCTCCAAACTTATCTTTATCAGCTTTTTCATAGCATTTGAAGATGCGCTTTGAACTTATGTCTAGTGTGTGAAGATAATATTCCTTACATACTCGTACTTTCTGACTGCCTTTCGTAACGTAATATTTGTATGTGTAGACTTTCCTTGAAGTGGCTGCCTTTGTGCGTATCCTTTCTTTGCGGCATCTCTCGGTAGTATTGAGATAAAATGATAGCTTTTCATCGTCATTTAAAGACCAAAATCTATTGAAAGTGTCACTCCGTTCTGTTGTCGTAATTCTCTGAGAGCATCGGAAACGACAAGCACCGTTGCAATCCTTTGTTGTTCTTATTTCTCTTGATCGTCGCGATTTGCCTAGACTGTCGATATACTCTTGGCCAGATTGTCGCCTCCGCTTCCTGATGTTTGCTTTCCACTCCTTCGGATTCTTCTTTCTTTTTCTGCTTCCACGTTGTAAACTATCTTCTGCATCTTCAGTATCAGCATTGTCCATCGAGTCACCGGTGCTTTCATCAGTAATTACATCGTCCGTCAGTAGTGGACTTATATCATCAGTCTGTTGCTCACTTGATTGTGAAGATTCCTCAATATTTCGAGTCACATTGCTGGGATGGACATTCACCAAGTTGCCTCGGGGATCTACACGAAACTCAATGCTGCCATCTGGTGGTACGTCAGTACCATGCACTGATGCTTCATATACGTGTATGGTTACAAAGTCGGTAGTAGTACCAGTAGAATCACTTATTTCATCTTCAATTGGAACAGCTGTAACAATGGTATCCACTGGTACAGCGTTATTGCTGGTGTCTTGTTCATTGTCGGAATCCATGGTTACAAAGTCGGTAGTAATACCTGCAGTAGAATCACTTAGTTCATCTTCAATTGGAACAGCTGTAACAATGGTATCCACCGGTACAGCGTTATTGCTGGTGTCTTGTTCGTTGTCGGAAGGGTCGGAATCCATGGATTCCAACATCTGAATAGCTTGCTGAACGTCCATTGTTTTAACGTGGAGTAATAATGAATGACGTATTAGTGTATTTGTCGTTCAAACGCTGCCTAAATATAGAAACGCTTTCACTGGTTGACAACGATATGTGAAAGTACAAAAGGCTGCGGAATGTATGTTGCAATATAGATTCACAATCCAAAGTATGCATATGAATGCCACAAGCATCCAGTACCTTTATGGTATGAAGGTTTGTACTAATAGACACGAGTGTTACTGGCCGTATACTAGTGAATGACACATACAAATGAGTCAACTTTCTGCAGTATCTGATGGCGTTGAAATCAGTGTCACTGAGATTCCGGCAGTATGATACATTCAGAATTTCTAGAGTTGGTACTTCCTTCAAGAAGCATAATGTCGATATGGGAACATCTGTAAGGTCCAAGAAACGTAACGATGTTGCAGTACAAACCCCGCGTGTTAATACTAGGTCTATGCTTGGTACGTCACACAGGAATTGGGCTCCAGGAATAGCAAAGCACCTAAATGTACGACTGTGCCGTGTAATACGCTTTAAGTGTGTTTCGCTTAACTTCAACGGAAAGTCGAATTCAAAATTAGTCCACAAAATACTGTTTTCTTGTACGATGCTATATAGTAGTTTGCACGTTCTGCTCACTGAAGTGAGAAGTTCTTGTAAAGTCAAATATTTAAGAATAAGTATTGTCAGGTGACTGGGCAATTTCAGAAGCACCGACGACAATGGCGGCAACAATCTGTAAATAAACAAGGTAACATATTGAGAGAGATAAGGCCACGGTGACCATCTACCCCTTCTCCATTTATATGGCTGGGGTTACCTTAAGGTCTCGTGTAAATCGAATTTGCCTATTTATGTAAGGCCATTTGTCTGGAAGTCGTACATGATTTAAACTAGACTGACAGTCGGAGCGACCGAATTGTATCCCGTCCTGGGGCCTTGTCACGAATCAAAGATGTACACAAGTCGTGAATGTACCAAAGTGGCGAATGTGTCCAAGTGGTACATATATCCACGTGGTGAATGTGTCCAAGTAGTGTATGTGTACAAGTGGATAATGTGTCCAAGTAGTGTACATGTATGTGTCCAAGTGACGAATGTGTCCAAGTAGTGTATGTGTCTAAGTGGCGAATGTGTCCAAGTAGTGTATGTGTCAACGTGGCGAATGTGTCCAAGTGGTGATTGTACCCAAGTGGTGTATGTACCCGAGTGGGGACTGTGCAAAAGTACTGAATGTGTTCAAGGGGCGAATGTTTCCAAGTGGTAAATCTACCCAAGTGGTCAATGTACCGCAATGCGAGGGTCGTTATTATTGTGCGCGACACACTTACAACCCGTTATCTGAGCATGTGTGAAGTTTCGTTAAAACATTGCATACGGTATTCGAGTTATGGTCACTACCAGAAATTGGACCGAAAACGAACTAAGGGGTATGTATACCTTTTCAACCCAACATATCGTATAGATTATCCGCAGTGTTGCCAAATATAGTTTATAAATGAATCATGTCGGACTTTCAGACAAATTGCCTATAAACACGAAACCTCAAGAAGTACGAGAGGCGAGTCGCCAATTATGAAACACATTTCAACATCGCATGTTAGTGACACTATAGTGATTATGCATACAGAAACGGCCATTGTGATATCCGTCTGTTGTACATGCAAATAAACTACATTAGAATGTCCGCAAGTACATGTGAATACCCCTTGTAAATAATGTAGAGCCACATCTGCTTCCACACAATGTATCCCTGTATCTGCGACTCGAATTTATCGTATTTTTTCAGTGAAAACGTTTTTCATTATTCGTTACCCACCTCTCGTAGACGCACACATATGTGACACACCACGAGAAAAATGGCCCAAGTGCGGTTTTGACCAGTGTAGCTCCTGATCATCTAGTAGGCTTCCGGAACCTTATAATGATCTACATTGTTAATTAGAAGCGCCATGGAGCTTCATTGACAAATTGCGACCAGTGTAGTCACTGATCAGACTGCGCGGATGCGCAGGCTGGTCTGGGACTACGCTGGTCGCAAACCGCATTTGGGCCACTTTTCTCATGATTTGTCACATATATTATGGAATTTGAAAATTATTGACAGTGTAGGTCCTGATGAGATGCGTACCAACATTGGTACATGGTATTAGTACATAGTAGACAGGGTGTCGGTCGATCGTGACCGTACCACTTCTGCGAACCGAACGAAAGTGATTACAATTTCTTTATGAAAATACTATGATTTTCTTGCTAGATTTTTCAAACTCACAGCTTAGTCCCCAAAATTAAACCATTACTTTTGACACTTTTGTTCAGTGCGCAAAAATGATAGTAATTTACCCCCCCCCCCCATCCCCACAAAATCAGGCATGTTTTCTTTATAATATGTGGCACACTGGCGCTTTGATATAGCTGTGCTTAATTTAACGCGACAACATTTTAATTGTTTCAATATTACGTAACGTTAACATCAATGAACGCAGGGAAGCGTTCATTGATGTAAATTTTACATAATATTCATAGGCGTCGCCAGGATTTTACAAAGGGGCTCAGCGCGGAGCGGGGAGAGCACGAGAGCGGTGTCCCCTCTCGTTGCGCGGGGGTCCGGGAGTTGTCCCCCTGATTTTTTTCCGATAGTAATGTTCTAAAACGAGTTATCCTGGTTATTTCAGAGGCACCGAATCTGCTTTAGGCGTAGCTCTTTTGTCGACCGAACATAGCGAGGGATTGTGCAAGGGGGTCCGGGATTTTTTTTATTTCTACATTAAATGTCATGTACATGTATGTATACATTTAGATCGCGCATAGACGGGCGCCAGGATTGCCGGTCCAAATAAAATTTGCAAATAAAGAACGCATTAGGCAGTGTTTCCATACATACGAAAAGAGGTACGTATGCGAGTGCGTATGTGTTTACAGGTAATTTATAAGACACATAACAAAATAATAATACCATAACTCGGACTAATGGAAACGCAACAGTTAAACATATAGTGGAGCCTTTTCGTATGTATGGAAACACGGCATAAGACATGCTTTTCCGGCATCTAAGCAACTGTTTCGGACGTTATAAACACAAGAGTCAAGTTCGAATATCACGCATGTTTGTGCAGTTTGAAGGAGCTACCAAAACCATTATAATATATTATGTATGTGTATCTGAATGTACGTGGTTGAGCTTCCACAAAATCGCGGTTAATTTGGCCTACATTTATTGGGCATCGCATGCGCGTAGGGTCAGGGGGTTCAGTTAAGCCAAACCGTAACCCAGGGAGGTTGGGCCGCCAGCAGTGGCATTGCCTTGACCTTCAACCATCGCAGTCATCGGGCTGGTGATTCATAGCGCGCACCAAGCCTATCAAGGGTTAAGCGTCCCAGATACCTATTAATATAAGTATTTGAGCGAACATAACCGCTTCAATGACAGCAGGGAGCGGGAGCATGAAATTCATGAGCGGGAAGTAGCATTTGTGAACATTAATTTTGCAGAATCTACGTTCCCGTATATACATAGCCTATAGGCTACGAAGTCGGATCCCAACATTAGGGTTGCGATTTAATACGTGTCCGTACACGTGTATATGTAGGCAAGGAATTCATGCAATAATTATGTCCCTTCCACCATATCAATGGTGAAATGGACAGAATTATTGTATGCATTCCTTGTCTACACGTACACGTATACATACACGTATTAAATCGCAAGTTCTATATTGTAGAACCTCCACATCCAACTTGTAGAATCTACACCCATACGCCGATTCCTGAATTTAAGATTATCAGATGATTCCAGTCACGTTGGAGAACATGCAACAGTACTCAACAACAATTTACCGTAATGGACTGGTGGTTTCCCTACATACAATAATTAATTAGATAAAGTATTGAAAATTAACGTGATTAACTGTATGCCGTGCAGTACTTCTTAAACTTTAATCGCCACGCGTTATAATGTAAACACCACAGAAATCAATAGCCATTGCTGCCAATAGATGCTGTTCTTGGTCAAATTAGTACACATACATACATATATGTACTGTGTTATGTAGGTTTATAATATTATCTGGGTTACGTTAGTTGTGTACTAAGATACTAATAATTTGAGTTGGGTGGGGAGGGGTGGTGCACTGTTGAGAGTGAGGTTGGGGGGAGGGGGTGGGGGGTTGACAAAGTATGTTTAAACCACCAGCCCCAATTATTGCATGTAAAAGGCCCCATATTCTGCATGAATGGCTAAGTCCCCGGGGGCATTTCCCGGTGCAAGTAGGAACCAGTTAAAGCCCCGGGTAGTCCCCACATTTACGGGGCATCAACGTTTTTTAAACCCCGGGGTGTGCCCGGCTACGGCTACCGCCCCGCTATTCCCTGGGCTAGGGGGGACTCACATTGACGAGGGGG
>JBEVXV010000392.1:0-3588 GCA_040505915.1 Sedimenticola sp.
TCTCGAAGCTACCCTATCATGTAGTCCATCTTCTAGGTACTCTGTCCTGTAGGTCAACCTTCTCTTCATCGCAGCTTTAAGCAACCCTGCCATCTGGGACTCTAGCATGTCATGTAAGACATCGTTACTCAATGCTTCATTGTACTGTATCACATAATTTTGCGGCCATTTTGAAACTTTGGATGCCATATTGGATTTGAGGAAAAATTCCAGGTGGCCCAAATGCTTATTTTCAACAGTGTGACCCAAGTTAACAAAATCAGCTGAGAAAACATTGACCTACTAAGAGGCTAGTTTTTACCTGGATTGGACCTGTCTATAATATGTAATCAGTTGAACAGACGGAGGAAAATTATTAAAAAAAAAATACAGTTTCCATTATTGTCCCTTGTCATTCTAGTGTTACATGTAACAATTAAAATGTTTCAAATTCAATTCAATTCTTTATTAGCATATAAGCACAACGTGCTTCTCGCCGTAACACAGTTTGACGGTGCGAGAAGAGCAAGAGAGGACAACAAGATATGCAATAAACAGTCAGTATACATTATGAATAATATGGAACATGGGTTGTATGCAGACAGATAGCATTATACGATACCCAGTGCGGGTGTGCTAGCAGTTTGCCTCTGTGTGGTGCTGCTAACCGCAGATGCACAAAGAGACAAACAGATCATCATGGCTTTAGCCCCTTTGTCTGGATACATCACATGGTATCAACTTTGGTTCAAGTATAATTTTCTAGCTTCATCTGCCGTATAGATGTATTTTGCAAGACACTTCATTCGAGGAATATTTTCAGTAATCATCAAAGATAAAAATTTCTGAGTCGACGCCCATCTGCAAAAATATCTTGGCAAACAGGCATTTCTTAATGTTATGTAGAAAGGACATACTAACAAAAAATGGTACTCTGTTTCTACCGAACCCATATTACAAAGCCGGCATAGACGATTTTCCCTGTTCACATTACGAAACCTACCTTCTTCAATTTCAAGTTTATGTGCGGAGCAACGGAATCGTGTCAGCTCAATTCTATGGGAATCATTTTCAATAGCGGACAGGTATTTTTCAGCAGCAAATGATGTTTTAAATGTTTGATACGTCGAGAGTTTTGAGGAATTACGCACATCGCTATACCAGCTCTGTAAGTAATGGTCGTACAATCTCTGTATGACCATTTTTAACTGTGGTTTTGTCACATCATTTCTGTTCCACAGGTAAGTGAAGCCAAGCCCGTCCAACATAGATTTAACAGTATATGCCCACGATGTGGTATTGTTAATATTGTTAACTTCTGCAGCAAATACATGTGTCAGTAAAGTGTTATCGGTTGACAATACCCTACGCCAATATTTAAGTATGCGCTCCTTTCGTATAATGCTAAAGGGAACTCTGCCACACTCTCCATATACAGCTAAAGTACACGTTTGACTTCTGACGCAAAGTAGTTGCTTCAGAAATCGCAAGTGAACTTTTTCTATATCTGGAGCCCTGTGGAAACCCCAAATTTCACAACCGTAATTAAGAATTGGCGAAACCATGGCATCAAACAAATACATTTTATCTGGAACAGACAGTTTAATTTTGTCAAATAAGCTGTTTAATGAAAATAAAGCCTTTGTTGCCTGATCAGAAAGATGTTTTTGTGCCAGATAAAATTTACCATTTGATGACAACGTGATACCAAGATAGGTGAAATGTTTGACTGTTTCAATTGGATCATTTGCATAATAGAGTTGTACATTTGTATTTCTATTACCACCCTGGAAAATCACAACTTTTGTCTTGGACTTATTTACTGTAATTCCCCATCTGTTACAGTAAGTTTGTAGACCATCTAACAAGCATTGGAGACCTGTTGCAGATTCAGAAAATAGGGCAGTATCATCAGCGAAAAGTAAAAGGAATATTTGCAGTTCGTTAATGGTTACTAAGTCTATATTAGCTGTATTGCTCAAGTGTTCAGCCATATCATCTAAAAATATTAAAAACAAAAGAGGGGAGAGAGGCTCTCCCTGCTTCACGCCAACACTACTATCAAAGAAATCTGATACGCTCCCATTAGACCGTACACATGCTTTTACAGATTGGTACATTTTTTCCAACATTCGAATTAGCTTACATGATGCCCCCTTTGTTTTCAATTTATACCAAATTCCATTTCGATAAACCAGGTCAAACGCTTTTTTGAAATCTACAAATGCGCAGTATAGTTTTTTTCTTCCTTTGGTAACTCTGGATATAATTGATTGTAGTATATAAACACAGTCAATTGTGCTTCTATTCTCTCTGAATCCAAACTGAGAGCTGGTCAGCATGTCATTTTCTTTGGCCCATTTTCTAATACGATTATCAAGCAAATGTGAAAATATTTTTGAGAAAATACTAGTTAGAGTTATCCCCCTATAGTTATTTACATCAGATTTGTCGCCCTTTTTTGGTACAGGTACAATTATACCAGCTGTCCAGCTCTCGGGATAGACACAGTTAGAATATAAGTAATTGAATATTTTACAAAGCATCGGGGTTATTATTTCATGTGATTCAATAAATATTTCGGGGACCAACAGATCAATTCCGGCGCTCTTATTACGTTTTAATTTACGAAGTGCATGCCCAACTTCGTCACATGAGAAATCGTCGTCTAGTAAGGCGATGTTAATATCATTGTCCGAATTTCTATCATTTAGTAAATCAAATACACTGGCCTCGACATCGGCATCACGAAATGGTTCTGAAATCGAATACACATCCTTGAAATGCTCATAAAACTCATTTAAACTGATCTCGGGGCATAAATTGCCGTTACTTTTCAAGCGTCGAATTTCATCCCAAAATCGCCGCGAATTGTTCAGCGCTAAATCGCGCATTTTCTGTTTCCGCTCACGCTCGTATTTCCTTTTGGCGAACCTTTTAATTTTACAATATAATCGTCGTTTGTGTAAAAGTAAATCATGCGTGAAACTCGAATGCTCGCGTCTATACCGTTTATTCGCTAATCGGAGTTCTGCACGGGCTATTTCGCACTCACGGGTGAACCAGGGACAATTGTTTTTGATAGCACGTGGAGAACCGGTAGTGATCTGTCTAGCCACTCCAAACACACTGAAAGCTGTGTCATACAGGGTATTTGCAAATGATTGAATACCATTATTAATATCACCAGAAACGATCTGATTTGTCGTTTGCTCTAAAGAAACAATATTATTATGTAATTGCAATTTATAGTTAGTCACCTTAGTTTGGTCCCACACAAGCTTTTTAACTGTCACACTTGCACTGGTGTGCCTATTTTGCCATAATCCTGTTTTTAAATTTAATTGGATAGGTGTATGTGGCGAACAACTATATAAGTTATGCACTGAAAAATCGGTAACTGAATCAAACAGTGTAGGCGACATAATGAAATAATCAATTACACTGTTGCCTCTCATAGACATATATATGTGTACTGGTCGGTATCAGGAAATAATCTACCATTCACAATACGAATGTTTAGTTTAAACAATATTTATTAGTTCGATCATAGATAACATGATAATATACAATTTACAATGTAGGATCTGAAAACAAGCATTGCTACTT
>JBEVXV010000393.1:0-3889 GCA_040505915.1 Sedimenticola sp.
TTACCAAGAAACATTGTGATCAAGCATAACATTCATACACCCCCATTGTCGTCAATCGACTCCCAAAACTGCTGCCTGTACTCCTAATTGCGTTTGCACAGGTTTATCATAAAACTTTGCAAATGTCTTCGCATTGGCCCAGCCGGCTGTTGACATAATAATGTCTAAAGTAACCCCTTTTGTCTTTGCTCTAGATGTCGCCGCGCTCCTGGTACTATGTGGACCAAACCCCTTATCCACCCCTGATGCATGCATCACACTTTTAACCCACCTTCCTACAGTGTCTTTAGAAACCCCTTTATGCGGATGTTGTGAACTAATCAATAACCTTGATTCTGTTCCTCTTAACCTTCTAGTCCTGTCCATGTACGCACGCATGGTTTTAACAAGACATAATTTGTCATTTTTAGTATAACTTGTGAAAACCATGTCTGCTACATGTCGACCTGGGCGTGACTGCTTCAACAAATGTGCCGCCTTAATGGTCAGTGACTCCCTAGAAAATGATATATCTTCTAATCTAATCAAATGTAATGTTTGACACCGCTGTGCACTCAGTAACAAAAACAATATACACAACTTTGATGATAACTGTAGCAATGTAACGTCATTCAGACCAGTCAAATAATTCAGCACCAAATTAACATCCCATGTATGTGAATATTTTGGTAAACTTGGTCGCTTCAAAAATATACCACGCATAAACCTCCGAACCAATATGTCCGCACCAATATCCACGTTACCACAAATCTTTGTGAAACTGCTGATCGCCGAACGGGCTGTGCCAATTGCACTATGAGTTAATCCTCTTGAAAATAACTGGGTGAGAAACTCCAACACTAAGGTAACAGGGGGTTTAAATGGATTAACTTGTTTTGCACTGCAAAAACACAACCATTGTTTAATGTACGTATTGTATTGTCTCTTCGTTCCGGCCCTCCAGGATCCGAGGATAATATCGGCAGCTTCTCCTGATAAGCCCTGACTTCGCAGTGTCGTCCTGATATGGGAAAAACTCCCAATCTCAACTTCGTCAATGGATGTTGAATTCCTGGTTTGTGAGGCAATGTCAGAATCGTCTGTGCCCGTGGAAGTAGGAAAGCCGGCCCACAGATGTGATGTAGGAGTGACGCCCACCAACTCTGTGTCGTCCACAATGGTGCCACCATTATCGCCCGCGTCTGATCCTCTGCCACCTTCTGTAGAATCCGTGCCGTCAGACTGAAAGGTCCAAATATGTAATATAATTCATCTTCCCATGTTAAAGAAAAAGCATCCACTGCTATCGCATTCGGTTCCAATCTTCGCGACACATATTTTATCAACTTGTTGTTTAATCGCGATGCAAACAGATCTACTGACATATCCGGGTACAACTTGTAAATGGCCGTAAAGACAATATCTGATAGAGACCATTCCAGATCATCATTGAACTTCCTAGATAATTCATCCGCCTCTGTGTTAACTATCCCTGGAACATGTGCTGCACTTAAATGGATATGTCGTTCTATGCACCAAAACCAAATTTCACGCGCTAACTCATCTAACACTTGCTTCCGTCCACCCAATTTATTAATGTATGCACAACTCGTTGTGTTATCCATATACACACGCACATGCACATTTTCCTTATCCTTACACATGGACAACAACCCTAACTGACACGCTTTCAGTTCCAAAATATTAATATGACACTCTTGCTCTGCCACTGACCATAACCCTCCAGTCGATAAATCCATTGTTTGATTTTTGACACCCCATCCGATAGTTGATGCGTCTGAATACAAAACTATTGACGGTTTACCCGGTGATATTGGCTTGACACTATTATCCAGATTATCCACCCACCATTGTATTGTTTCTCTACTAGATTGTGGAATGCTCATGAATGCGTCAAAATTCCCCCGCTTCAATCGAAGGTAATAGTCTTTTACCTTCTCTAACGGTTTAAAATGCAATGTTGCATATGCCACTCCCGGTTCTGCAGCCACCATTTTCCCAATCAATGCTGAAAACTCCCGAATAGTGATACGCTTTGTCCTCAATATTTGAACACATTTCCCTTTCAGATCCAGGATTCTCTCATTTGTCAGTCTGACGGTCATAGTTTCAGAGCATAGCAGAAACCCCAAAAATACTATTTGTTTGCACGGAATTAATTGTGACTTCTCCGGATGCACTGTCAACCCTAAATCATCCATCAACTCAACCGTATCGCGAATGTTCACTTCACACTCTTGAAATGTTGCCCCTTGCAAGCAAGAATCATCCACATAAGCCGTACTCACATGACCTCGTGACCTCAACGTAGAAAAGACTGGTTTCAAAACTTTTGTAAACACTCGCGGCGCCGTCGCCAACCCCATGACCAAACATGTAAATTGGTACTTTTGATCATAGTGCCAGAATCGGAAATATTTCCGATCTGCCAATCGAACTGGTATCGAAAAATATGCTTCGGACAAGTCCACTGATCCGAAAAAACACTGAGGCCGCATTGCATCTAGTGCTGCCTTTAATGTCTCCATCTTAAAGTGTATATATTCCATGTAATATCTGCATTAAATTGTTTCAAATTTAAAATAATACGCACTCGTCCATCCTTTTTTGGCCTCGCAAAAATGTTTGAAATATATTCACCTCGCTCCACACCACTTACTGGCTCAATAATCTTACAGTCCAAAAATCGCTCAATCTCTCTATCTATTTTCTCTCTCTCTATATCACCAAATTTTAATAGTTTTGGAATAGTCACTTGCCTTGGTGTATAACAAAGTTCAACACAATAACCACCAATAGTTTGTAACACCCATTTATCTTTTGTGACCTTGACCCACTGATTTAAACACGTAGCCGTCTTGCCAGCAAGAAAATTATCCGGTCTATTGTTAAGTGTGAATGTACGGGTACTTACACTGTTCATTTCCGCTGGGGCTGGGCCCTCCCGCGTCCTCTCTGTGGGTAATTGGGAGTCCGACTCCGAACGCCAGGCTGTCCGAAGTTGCTGCCACTGCGAGGGGAAGCAAACCGGACTAGATTGCCCCGTGATTGGTTGTAGGAGGTGGGGCCCCCTCCTCTCTGGCCCAAAAAACCCTGGCGTTGAGTGTTCTGGGAAAACTGCGATCTCACTCCCTGCTGTGTCAACACCACTTGTTTGGCCTCATTTAACTGTTTTACTTCGTCTTTGAAGTTTTCACCAAATAACAGCGTCGCTGACGGCGGTTGATCCTCGGAGCACAACGACTTGTACTTCGGTAGAAGTTCTTTCTTAATCCTCTCTCGCCGGATTGAGTTGGTCGCCGTGCTCATATCCCCCAACAATTTGAATGTATCTATCAACAATGGCTTCAACACATTCGCAGGCGCCTTCTCGTCCCTGTGGACCATATCAATCATTTTCACGACCGGTACTATCGCCTCGTGGTAGTTCCCGATAGCCCGCTGCATTAACACGTCATTAGCTTTTGTTTCATGTTTCAATTGTCTCCACATCACCGCTTCCACCCTCGGCACCTGCAGGTTCTCAACATTTTCCGGGCGGCGGTGTCGCGTCCTGATTTCCTCCATTAACTTCTGTCGTTTCTCTCGTTCCTCCTTGTCAACCGGCACTAACAAACGCAACGCCTTATTTGTCACTCCCGCTAGCTTGTCCGAGATCTTATCTCCGGTTGCCCTATGATGGGAGTAGAATTCGTCCAACTCCTCAAACAACAAATCCTCTTCAGAATCCACCATCACAGTGTCACTGTAAAAATCGTCTATGTCTCCCGACTGGACCGTGGCATTTCCCTGGCGTACAACTGCGTCCAATAACCCTGGATCCGCGCCGATATCCACCTCTTGTTGTTGTTCCGAATCGTCCCCCGCTACGTCGTCCCCAGTCTCAATT